>NZ_JBSFNN010000108.1:0-18601 GCF_053587115.1 Streptomyces sp. NPDC003697 | reverse complement strand
CCTCATCGAGAAGACCCTGGCCACCGCCGCCGAGGAAGGCGTCGGGGACCCGCGCCAACTCGAACAGCTCCTCGCCCGCGCCGTGGCGAACTGGGCGTTCCGCACCCACCGCCGCAAACCCCTCATCATCCCCGTCATCATCGACGCCTGACCCACAGCCCGGCAGCACGGGCTCCCGGTCCCGGTCGCGGCCCCGCCGGTGTCGAGGTCGGGCACGGGAGTCAGCAGCCGCCCCAGCGGGCCGGGGTGGCAACGCACTCCATGCCCGGGGCGCTGCCCTGCTCGTTCACGACTCGCAGAGCACGGAGCCGACGGGAGCGCATCGCGTGCTCGGCCTCGCCGTCGTGGTCACGGGCCAGGTGGACGATCCGTGGTCGCCGAGGATGTCGCGCAGGCGGAAGCGGTCCGGGTGAGCACCGCTGTCGCGGACGGCGGTGAGGTCGGTTCGCGTCACCAGGCGGATGCACTGGTCGTCCTGGTCGCAGACGACCAGTCGGCCCGTGCGTGCGGCGACCAGGACCGCCGCCCCGGCGCAGGCGATCCCCGAGCCAGGGCGGCGGCACAGCCGGAGCGCGCGGCGTCCGGCGGCTCCTGCACGCCTCGGCCACCGCGCAGGCGAAGCCGGTGCCCTGCGGACCGGCACACCGCGTCATGCCGATGGAATGCGAAACTCGAATTCGGGACGGTCCCACGGCACCGCGGGCGGGTTCGCGAGCGCGGTCCCGCTCCGCACCGCACCGACGCGGTGGTAGAAACCCTCGGCGGGAAGATGCGACACGACCTTGACACGGTCGAGTCCGGCGGCGCGGGCCTCGGACTGCATATGCGTGACGAGCAGTCGTCCGATACCCCGTCCCTGCGCTTCGTCGGCGACGAACAGCAGGTCGAGCTCCGGTGGAGCGAGGACGAGCGAGTAGAACCCGAGGACCCGGCCTCCGTGCTGGTCGGCGCCGACGGCCACGAAGACGCGGTGGGCCTCGATGTAATCAGGACCGACGCGGTAGCCCGCGACCGCGGCTGCGTACTTGCCCTGGTAGGCGCCTGAGCCACGCACGAGCCGCGTGAGCCGTTTGGCGTCCCGCGCGGCTGCCCTCCGTATCGCGATCGGCCGGCTGATCGGGGAAGTGCGTGACCTCATGGGGAAAGTATGTCCGACCAGGGGGGTGCCCTTCGTGCGGCGGGTCGGCTGCTCGGGCAGGCGTTCCCGCACCGCTTCCCGGGAACCGTCCTGCCCTCACCGCGGGTGCCGCGTCGCGTGGAACGCCGTCAGGGTCCGGGCGACCGCGATGTCCCGCCGCGGCCCGGGGGCCGTGCGGTGGGCGCCGGGTGCGGCCCGGCAGGCGTCGACCGCGAGCGACTCGGGTCATGTGGATCCGGTGTTCGTACGAGCGTGCGGCGACGTCCCGTGGCCCCCGTCCGGCGCCGGGTCGGCCGGTGCGGGCAGTCCTCGCGGCCCGGGCCCAGGGCATCCGGGGGCCGGCTCGGTGCTCTCGCCGAGGAAGCCGCCCGACTGGTGCTGCCACAGCCTGGCGTAGGCGCCGTCCGCCGCGAGCAGTTCCTCGTGGGTGCCCTGCTCGACGACGCTTCCGCGGTCGAGGACGACGAGCCGGTCCATGCCGGCGACGGTGCTGAGACGGTGGGCGACCACGAGGGCCGTACGTCCGTCCATCAACCGCCACAGGGCGTCCTGGACGAGGAGTTCGCTCTCCGAGTCCAGCGCGCTGGTCGCCTCGTCGAGCAACAGGATCGAGGCGTCGCGCAGGATGGCCCTGGCGAGGGCGACGCGCTGGCGCTGGCCGCCCGAGAGTTTCACTCCCCGCTCCCCCACCAGGGTGCCGAAGCCGTCGGGGAGTCGGTCGGCGAACTCCGTGACGTGCGCGGCCTTGGCCGCCGCGCGGATCTCCTCGTCGGTGGCGCCGGGCCGGGCGAAGGCGATGTTGTCCCGCAGGCTGCGGTGGAACATGGCGGGTTCCTGCGGAACGTAGGCGATCAGTGAGCGCAGGTCGCTCTGACGCAGCCGGCTGATGTCCTGACCGCCGATGAGGATGCGTCCGTCGTCGAGGTCCGACATCCGCAGCAGGAGCCGGGTGAGCGTGGTCTTGCCGCCGCCGGACCTGCCGACCAGTCCGATCCGTGCGCCCGCCGGCACCTCCAGGTCGAGTCCCTGGAAGATCGGCTGCGCACCCGTGTGGGCGAAGGTGACCGCCTCGAAGCGGATGCCGGTGTCCCGCGGTGCGAGCGGTTCGGGTTCCGCCGGGTCGAGCACGGTGGGCGGATCCAGCAGCAGCTCCGTGAACTGCGCGGCCTCGGTCATCGAGCTCTCCAGACGCCGGTAGATCTGGTTGAACTCGAACATGATCTGGGTCGCGTTGGAGAAGTAGGTGAAGGCGACGACGATCTCCTCGACTCCCTGGCCCGGGCCGCCGAAGGTGATGGCGATCAACAGCCCCAGCACGTTGGTCAGCACGTACAGGGGGGCGACCACGGTGTCGACGCGCAGATTGCCGTAGTCCCAGGACCTCAGCGTCAGGCGCCGGGAGTCCGCGACACGTCTGCGGTGTTCCTCGGCCTCGCGCCGCTCGGCCGCGAACGCCCGGATGGTCTCCATGTTGGTGAGGCTGTCGGCGACGTGGCCGGAGACCCGGGCGACCGCCGCCTCACGGTCGTTGACGAGCCTCTGCCGGCGACGGATCAGAGGCGTCGCGGCCACCGCGGTCAGCACGATCATCACCAGCAGGCCGGCGACGAGCATCGGTTCGTAGCTCCACAGCACCACGGCCCCGAACAGCAGGGGGACGAGGCTGCCCACGATCCGGTACGTCACCGTGTCGACGAAGTCCTCGAAGCGCTTGCCGAAGCTGAGCACCCGTTTGGTCAGGGAACCGGCGAAGTTGTCGTGGAAGAACGCCGCGTCCTTCGCGAGGAGTTCGTCCATCCCGCTGACGTACAGGTGCTCCATGCCGAGGGCGTCGACGCGGTTCAGGCAGTGCTGCCCGATCCGCCACACTCCCTCGGCGAGCAGCAGTGTCGCGCCGAAGTACAGCACGTACGGCAGCGCCGAGGTGAGGGTGAGACCGCTGTCGCCGGCGGCCTGCCCTGCCAGTCCGGCGATCAGCAGGGGGGCGACGTAGCGGATGCCGATGTTGCCCACGGCCGGCAGCAGCAGCGCGGGCAGGGCCAGCCGTCGCAGCCGCACCAGTTCCCGGCCGTAGCGGCGCAGGGCCAGGACGACCGCGCTCCGGTCCGGCCTCGGCCCTCGCGTATCTGTTGTCCCCATGACACTCCCGGAGGTTCGGAGGCCGGAAGTTTCCCGTCAGAGGAGGTGCCCGGTCCAGGCATTTACCGCGGACAGGCGAGAACCGGACACAGCGGGGTCCAGCGGACGCAGTGGGCGCAAGCGGTGGCGAACCGAGGGCGCGTTGCCACCGAGTAGCGCCCACCCCTGTGCCGCCCGCCCGCGGGTGCGCTCGCGTCGGCACACCGCCCGTCAGGCCCGCCGTGAGCGCGGACGCCCCCGTGTTCCCGCTCGTCGTCGATCGCGCCGCTGCGGGCGGAGCGGCCCGGTCACCGCGCGGCAGCCGCCCGGACGAGCGCGGTCGCCGACGTCCGGACGTCCTGGGGCGTGGTCCAGCGGCCGAGCGACAGCCGCAGCGCGCCGAGCGCACGGGCCGGGTCCAGGCCCATGGCACTCAGTACGGGCGAGGGGGTGTGGGTGCCGCTGTGGCAGGCCGATCCGGTCGATGCCGCGATCCGGTCGGCCGCCGCGAGCAGTTCGTGGCCCAGGGCGCCGTCGACGCTGACGTTGAGGGTGTTCGGCAGGCGCCGCTCCACCGGACCGTTCAGGCGCACCCGGCCGGGCAGTCCGTCGGTGAGCCGTCGGTGGAGGTCGTCGCGGAGGGCCGCGATGCGGGCCGTGGCGCCGTCGGCCAGCTCCCCGGACGCGATGTCCGCGGCGGTGCCGAGGGCGACGGCCAGCGCGACGTTCTCGGTTCCGGCGCGCAGGCCGCGCTCCTGGCCGCCGCCGTGGACGACCGGCTCCAGGTCCACGCCGTCCCGCACGTACAGGGCGGCCGCGCCCTTCGGCGCGTACATCTTGTGGCCCACGACCGTCAGCAGATCGACGTCCAGGGCCCGGACGTCGAGGGGGACCTTCCCCACCGCCTGCGCGGCGTCGCAGTGGAACAGCGCCCCGTGCTGGTGGGCGAGGGCGGCGAGTTCGGCGACCGGCTGGATCGCGCCGGTCTCGTTGTTCGCCGCCATCACCGACACCAGCACCGTGCTTTCGGTGAGGGCCTCGGCCAGAGCGGCCGGCTCCACGAGGCCCTCCCGGTCGACGGGCAGGACCGTCACCCGGACGCCGTGCAGCCGTTCCAGCGCACGGGCGGTCTCCAGCACGGCCGCGTGCTCCGTGGCCTGCGTGATCACGTGGGGGTGTGTGCGGCCGGAGGCCAGGGCCGCGCCGCGCAGCGCGAGGAGGTCCGCCTCGGATCCGGAGGCGGTGAACACGATCTCGCCGGGCTCGGCGCCGATCAGGCCGGCCACCTGGGCACGGGCCTCGGCCAGTGCGCGGCGGGGGGTGTGGGCGTAGGGGTGTTCGCTGGAGGGGTTGCCGAAGAAGTCGGTCAGATGCGGCAGCATCGCCTCGGCGACCCGCGGGTCGACGGGGGTGGTCGCGTTGTAATCGAGGTAGACGGGCCCGTCGGCCAGTGCGGGGTGCGGCAGCGGGGCGCCGCCCGGGTCCAGCGCCCCGGGGCCGGGGTGTCCAGGCGTCCTTCCGCGGGCCGGCGCCCGGCCGCCGTTCGCCGACGCGTCGTTCAGCCCGGCCTTCGCCGGGCTCTTCGCCTTCTCCGGCACGGCATGTCCCATGGCTCCATGATCCACGGGTGGCCGCGGATCTTGCTCCGCCGGCCACGCGGGACGGAGCGGATCGTGCCCGCAGTGGCGGCGATCCGTTCCGCCCGGCGCGCCGTCACCTACTTCATACGGGCCGTGGCGGATTCCTCCGTGTCGACCACGCACAGCGCCCAGATGACGAACCCGAAGATCGCGATGGCCACGATGGACCACACCGGGTAGTAGGGCAGGGAGAGGAAGTTGATGATGATGAGGAACGCGGCGATGACCACGCCGGCCACGCGCGCCCACATCTGTCCCTGGAACAGCCCGGCGCTGACCAGCACGGCGGCCGCCCCGAGGATGAGGTGGAACCAGCCCCAGCCGGTGAGGTTCAGCTGGAAGACGTAGTTGGGCGTGGCGACGAACACGTCGTCCTGGGCGATGCCCATGATGCCCCGGAAGATGTCGAGCACGCCGCCGATCACCAGCATGACGGCTCCGAACATCATCAGCCCACTGGCCCATTCCTGCTTGGCGGTGTGCGTCCGCGGGGTGTGTGTCGTGGTCATCTCGTGCCTCGTTTCCTTGTCGTCCGGCGTGCTCAGCGACCGGGGTCGGTGGTGATGGAGGTGGCCCGGCCAGCCGGCACTCCACCGGTCAGGATCAGCCCCTTGGCCCGGACGAACTCCTCGTCGGTGATGTCGCCCCGGGCTCGCATCCCGGACAGCCCGGCGAGCTCCTCGACGCTGCTGCCGCTCTTGTCGCCTGCCGCCGTCCTCCGGATGCAGAAGTCGAACGCCTCCTGCTGCGTGTGGGCGTGGGCGACCTCGCGGCGCCCCATGCCGTCCGCGTGTCCATCTCTCTCCTCCAGGGCCCGGCCCGGCTGCGCCTGCGCGCCGTACTCAGCTTGCGCACGGCATGCGGCCGGCGGCCTCACCCGGGACGGGTGAGCGTGGGACGGCGGGCGGAGCGCGTGCGGGGGCCCGGCCTGACCCGCGCCTGCGCGGGGCTTCCGCGCGGACGGAGGGGCGTCGGAGGCCTTCGGCCCCGGCGGGCCCGGCGCGCGGCTGGGGCCTCACGTCCCGGCGGGCCCCGGCCAGCGGCGCCGGTCACGACGTCACCTCGCCCGGTGTGGCGGGTCTCGCGGTGGTGTCGCCCCTCGCGTCGGCGAGGACGGCCAGCAGGAACATCACCACGACGACGATGCCGACGACGAGCGCGACGACCGCGGGCGTGGGGTAGTTCCAGAGAACCAGGGTCAGCACGCCCGCGGCGATGACGAACGCGGTCGTCCAGGAGCGGTGGGTGTCCAGCCAGCGGCCCGCCGACCCCGTGTTCACCCCGGCACGTCTCAGGGCGCGGCCGGTGACCGCGGCGCCCTTGCGCGTGAGCGAGCGCACCACGCGGGCCGCGCGCCCGGGGCCGTAGAGGTAGGCGGCCAGGGCCGTGATCACGGCGGCGACGAGGAGGGTCCGCGCGCTCTCGCGCAGGAAGCGGACGAAGGTGTCGAAGATCGTCGCAGCGGCGTCGTAGGGCAGGGTCTGCGGGGGGACACTGTTCAGGTAGACCTGCCGCACGAAAGCCAGGGCGACGAGAACCACGATCATCATCACGCCGATGCCCGTCGCCACGACCAGCAGCATGAACCGGCGGGCCGGGGCGGCCCAGACCGTGAGGACGGCGAGGACGACGGTCAGCACCGGCAGCCAGGTGCCCACGATGTTCAGCAGCCGCATCGCGTCCTGGGCCCGGGACAGCTTGTCGGTCTGGAACAGGGTGACGGTCCGGTCCGGGCTCGGGATGTCGGAGGCCTTCTTGAAGCCGGCGTCGACGAGGCGCTGCTTGACCTGGTCGATGACGACCCCGATGTCCAGCTGCACCGTGTCGCCCTGGGCGCGCAGGGCGCCGGTCCGGTTGCCGGTGAGCATGTTGACCACCGCCGCGTGCGCGCGCCGGTTGGCCTGCACCCACGCCTGGTCGAAGACGTCGCTGGTGACGACCTTGCTGACGATGCGGTGCACCACGTCGGTGACCGCGCTGCGCAGCGGACCGGCGAGTTGCTCGGAGGCGTCCGCGACGCGGGGCGGGGCGCCGGCGTCCGCGATCGCCTTGCTGAGCGACGCGGTGATGGCCTGGACGTCGACCTGGTCCACCACCCGGGTGGTCAGTCGGTTGATCACCGCGTTCTGCACGTCCGTGTCGGAGGCGAGCGGGGCGACGGTCTCCACGTACCGGTCGGTGTCGAAGACCTCCTGGTGCACCCAGGCCGCGACCAGAGCCAGGGGGGCCAGCACGAGTGTGAGCACCAGCAGGACCGAGGCAACGACACTCCGTGCCCTGCGGTGGCGCACCGTGGCGGCCCGGCGCAGCCGCTCGTACTCCTCGCGTTCCGCCGCGGACAGGGGGCGCCCGGACTCCGGGCCGCCGGAGTCCTCCGGTACGGACGCTGGGGTCGCGGCCATGGGTGTCTCCTCGGCTACGGGTTCCGTGGTCCGTGCGGCGCGGCGGCCGGTGGGACACGACGGTCGGACGGTCGGTGCTCGGCGGGCCGGCGCTTGCGGCGCTCGGGCGGGGGGCCGCGTGTGGCTCGGGTGCCCACGGCGGTCGGCGGTCGGCGGTCGCGGAGGTCCACGCGGGCTCACGGGGGTCCACGGGCGGGCGGATTCCCGCGGCGGTCCGCGTCCCGGTTGCCATGAGTGGCGGGACGGCGTCAGGCCGGAGCGGAGGAGCCGGGCCGGACTCCGCCGGACGTACGCCGGAGCGCTGCCCGCCAGGCGAACGCCACGCCGACTTCCACGACACCGAGCAGAACCAGCCACAGGCCGAGCAGCCGGGTCAGCGCGACGGCCGACTGGGCGGGCAGGACCAGGACGACGATCCCCGCGACGACGGCGAGGGCCGCGGCCAGGAAGACGAAGCCGCGGTGCGGCAGGCCCTTGACGGCGATGGCTGTGTAGGCGGTCAGCATGCCGGTCACGAGCCACACCAGCCCGACGATCAGCGACAGTGCCGTGATGGTCTGCAGCGGGCTCCGCAGGCACAGCACCCCCGCCAGCACGAACAGCACCGCCGTCAGCAGTGCGGGCAGCCGCTCGCCGTGTCCCTCGCGGGCGAACGCGGAGACGAACCGGAACACGCCGGCCACCAGCAGGTACAACCCGACGATGACCGCCAGCACGTGCAGGGTCTCGTCCGGCCAGACGAGCACGAGGATGCCCGGCACCAGCGTGGCCAGCGCCGAGCCGAGGAGCCAGGCCCAGGACTGGCCCAGCTCTGCCAGCACGGTCTCGGGGTCGCCGCCCGCTTCGGGGGCCGTCCCGCCGGTCGGGTACTGCGGCCCGGTCGACGGGGAACCACGCGACTCGCTCATGGACTCCTCCTCGGGCGCTCTCCCGGTCCCGGGAGAGGACGGTGCGGGACCTCACCAGCCACCGTGCCGCCCCGCCGTGGCCGCCGGGTCACCCGTGACGGGTGATTGTCCGCGCCGCCGCAGGGGTGAGGCGGGGCCGGGATCCGCGCCACGGCCCACGGGACCGGGAACGACACAGCACGAGATGAGCGATCTTCCAGGCACCGGTGCGGCGGACGCCGACGCACCGCGCCCGCGCGGTCAGAACGGTCCCCCGCGTCCCAGCCGGCGGGCGACCGCCGTGTCCCTGGTGCGGACCGTGTTCACGACCGCCGGCTTCGTGACCGCCTACTACCTACTGCCCATGGACCAGACCCGGCAGGCGACCGCCTCGGCGATCGTCGCGTTCGGGATGCTGGCGGTGCTTCTCGTGTTCATCCGGGAGATCAGGGTCATCGCCCGCTCGCCCCGCCCCCGGCTCCGGGCCGCCGAGACCCTCGCCGCGACGCTGCCGATGTTCCTGCTGCTCTTCGCGAGCGCCTACTACCTGCTGGAACTCGAGTCCCCGGGATCCTTCTCGGAGCCGCTGACCAGGACGGACGCCCTGTACTTCGCGCTCAGCACCTTCGCCACCGTGGGGTACGGGGACATCACCGCCCACACGCAGCTGGCGCGGGTGATGACGATGCTGCAGATGACGGGCGGCCTGCTGCTCGTGGGTGTCGCCGCCCGGGTGCTGGCGGCCGCCGTGCAGACCGGTCTGCGGCAGCGGGGGCGGGAGCCGCCCGGGTAGGTGGGCGGTGGGCTCGGGGTCGGCCCGCCCTGCGGCGGGCGTGCCGCCGGGCGGCTCCGGGTCACTCCGGCAGGCGGCGCATCTCCAGCACCCGCAGCCCCAGGGACTGGCAGCGGGCGAGGAGTCCGTACAGATGGGCCTCGTCCACCACCGGGCCGAACAGGATCGTCTCACCGGACATGACCACGTGGTCCAGCTCCGGGAAAGCCTGTGCCAGCGTCTCGGAGATGTGTCCGTCGACGCGGATCTCGTAGCGCATGAGCTGCTCTCCCGCGGGTGGCCTTGGGGGCGTTCCGCGCCCTTCTCCCGCGATCCTCCGCCGGGCGGCCGCCCCCGGGCCTCACCCCGCGGAGGTGAGGCACGGGGGCGGCACGGCCCGTGCCGGGGCGTCACCGCCGAGGCCCGGCGGGTGCTGCGGGCGCGGGAGCGGACGCGCTGGGTCGCCGGGTCGCCGGGTCGCCGGGTCGCCGGGTCGCCGGGTCGCCGGGTCGCCGGGTCGCCGGGTCGCCGGGGGACGTACCACGCCGCGGCGGTGCGGGGCGCCGCGTCAGTGCGTCAGTGCGTCAGTGCGTCAGTGCGTCAGTGCCAGCTTCAGCACGATGATCAGGAGTCCGATCACCAGGTTGACCGACGCGGCGACGGCCATCAGGGCCCAGGAGGCCCCCGCACGGCGCGCCGCGGCCGCCGACCAGCCCACCTGTCCGGCCACGGCAACGGCGAGCGCCAGCCAGACCGTGCCCTCCAGGTCCAGGCCCAGCAGCGGGCTGACGGCCACGGCGACGGCCGGGGGCACGGCGGCCTCGACGATCGGCCACTCGTCACGGCACACGTGCAGCACCGCCCGGCGGTCGAGGGCCTGTTGCGCCATCCGCGCGCCGAACAGGTGGGCGTGCACGTGCGCGAGCCAGAACACCACCCCGGTCAGCAGGAGCAGCACGACCAGCTCCGCGCGCGGGAACTCCCCGAGCGCACCGGTGCCCGCCACGACGGAGGCGGCGAGCAGCGATCCGTAGACGCCGCCGGTGTAGTTCGTGTGCGCCCGGCGCTCGGCGAGGCGGGTCCGGGCCTCGGGGGTGCGGGTTCTGGGCATCCGGACCTCTTCCGGGACGTCGGCGGGCTCGGCTTCCGATACGTCGGCGGGCTGGGCGGAGGGGGTCACCCGCACACCGGTGCGAACCGTCACCGGCGCGGGACGAGCCTTCAGGCCAACCGCCGCGAACCGTCACCGGGGCGGGAGCGGCCTCCGCGCCACCGCGGGGGCCGCTGCGGCCGGGGCGGGCGGGGCCGCGTAGGGCGGGCGTTCGCGGGTCCGGCCCACCGCGACGGTTCACATGAGGTGGAGTTCGCGGGCACGGCGCACGGCGTCGTTGCGGCGGTTCACCGCGAGCTTGCGGTAGGCCGTCTTCAGATGTGTCTTGACCGTGTTGACCGAGACGAACAGGTCCGCGGCGATCTCCTCGGTGGACATCAGCTGCGCGAGGCGTTCGAGGACGTCGCGCTCGCGGGCGCTCAGCGGCTCGACGACCGGCGGCGCGGGCGGGGACACGTGTCCGGGTGCGGCGGCGGGGCGGTGGCGCGGAGCGAACCAGTCGCCGGCCGGGTCCCGCGCGGGGTCCGCGTCCAGCACACCGCTGAGCCACGGTCCGGCCTCGACGAAGGGGCGCCGCAGCCGCTCGCGCCGGGCGATCGCCAGGGCCCGGCCCACCAGTCCGCGGGCGGCGGCGTCGTCCCCCGCCTGGTCGGCGGCCTGCGCCCGCACCAGCATCGCCCGGACCGTCACCGCCGGGCCGCCGCGCTCCCCCGCCGGAACGGCGTCCAGCAGTGCCAGCGCCTCCTCGCGCTTCCCGGCCGCCAGCTGCGCCCGGGCGGCCGCCACCGCGCAGGCGAACTGGTGGCCCGCCGCCCGTCGCAGCACCTGCGCGGCCGTCTCCGGACGGCCTGCGGTCAGATGGGCGGCCGAGGCCACGAGGGCCGCCTGGTCGTCGGCCCACGGTGAGGCCACGGCGGCGGTGACCGCCGACCGCGCGAGGTGCAGGGCGGCCGCCGGGTCGCCGCGGGCCAGCAGCAGTCGGCCGCCGGCGACGATCCGTGCGGCCGCGGCCACCGGGTCCGGCGTTCCGCGCTCGGCGGCCGTCGCCTGGTCGAGGAGGGCCTGAGCCGTGTCGAGTTGGTCGCGGTCGACGGCCACGGCGGCCAGCACGAGCTGTCCGACGCCCGAGCCGGAAGACGGCGGCACCCCGAAGCGTTCCGCGTCCTCGATCGCCGTCAGCGCCTTGCGCTCGGCGCGGCCCGGCCAGCCGGTCAGGTAGTCGATGAGCGCGAGGTGACCCAGGGACTCCTCACGGGGCAGGGCCGTCGACGCACCGCCGGGGCTCGCGGCGGCCGCCCACAGGGCGCTCCGCGCGTCCTCGAAGTGCCCGGCCCACAGGCGGGCGGAGCCCAGATGGGCCCGCAGCAGGGCGGTGAACTCGGGATGCCTCTCCAGCACTTCGGCCGGCACGTCCCGCTGCACCCGCTCCGCCTGCTCCACGGCCCGCTCGGCGCGGTCGGGGGCACCGGTCAGCCGGGCCGCGAGGGTCTCCAGCAGGGCCTGGTTCAGCCGGGCCGCCGCGGACGCCCGTGGACCCAGTTCCCGCTCGACGCGCTCCAGATGGGCCAGGCCTCGGTCGAGGTCCCGGCCGGCCAGCGCGCGTGCCGCGCGGACGAGGTCCGCCTCGGGGCCGGCGGCGGCCGG
Source organism: Streptomyces sp. NPDC003697 (assembly GCF_053587115.1). Classification (NCBI taxonomy): domain Bacteria; kingdom Bacillati; phylum Actinomycetota; class Actinomycetes; order Kitasatosporales; family Streptomycetaceae; genus Streptomyces; species Streptomyces sp. NPDC003697. The sequence continues at coordinate 6,889 of NZ_JBSFNN010000108.1, read as the reverse complement.
TGCCATGCGTGAGAACAGCCGCCCCAGGTCGTCGCAGCGCAGGCCGGTGAAGAGCTGTCCTACGGCCAGGTCGTCGACGAGGGCTCGGGCGGTGAACTCCCACTCCCCCGCCGCGGCACCGTGGGCGAGCGTCTCGGACAGCGGCCCGCGGCGCCTGAGCCACGCCGCCGCCCGGCGGTGCAGCTCGGTCTCCAGACCGGGGAAGCGGACGCGCAGATGCGCCCTGAGTATCTCCGCGAACAGCGGGTGGAGGCGGTACCAGGGGTGGCCGAGGTGCTGGACGAAGGCGTTGGCCCGGTGGAGTTCGGCCAGCCGGGACTCCGCGTGCCGCTGACCGGTCAGCGCGTTGGCCAGGTCGGGGCAGAACCTGTCCAGCACGCTCACACGCAGCAGCAGGTCCTGCGTCTCGGCCGACTGCTGCCGGAGCACCTCGGCCAGCAGGAAGTCGGCGACGGCGCTGTGCCCGGCCTCGAACTCCTTCAGGTAGGTGTCCGGATCGGTGCTCTGCTGTGCGGCCAGCGCGCACAGGCGCAGGCCGGCGGCCCATCCCTGAGTGCGGTCCACCAGGGCGCCCGCACCGTCCCGGCTCAGCCGCAGACCGTGCAGGTCCAGCAGTGTGGCCGCCTCCTCGGGGGTGAAGGCCAGCTCCGCGTTCCGGATCTCCGTGATCGTGCCGAGGGCCCGGTAGCGGTGCAGGGGCAGCAGCGGCTCGGTGCGGGTGACGACGACCAGGCGCAGGCCGGCTCCCGCGTGGCGGAGGACGAACTCCAGCTGTTCGGCGATCTCCGGGGTGGTCACGAGGTCGAACTCGTCGAGGACCAGCGTGGCTGGGCTGTCCTGGCCGCTGAGTTCGTCCGCCAGCCGGGCCGGCAGGGCCCGGTCCACCCGGCTGGGGTCCGCCGGGCTGCCGACCTTGCCGACCAGGTCCACTCCGCCGGCGCGCAGGGCGCGCAGCACGTAGGCCCAGAAGACGCCGGGCGCGCGGTCGCCGGCGTCACAGGTGAGCCAGGCGACCGGCCGCCCCAGGTCGTGGGCCCAGCCGGCCGCCAGCAGCGTCTTGCCGGCACCGGCCGCACCGTTGATCATCGTCAGCGGTGTGTCGAGCCCCTGGTCGAGGTGGGCGACCAGGCGCTCCCGGCGCACGAACGTGGCCGGGCGCAGGGGAAGGGCGAACCGGGTACGCAGGAACGGGTCACCCAGGGGGTCCACGGGCGGACTCCCTGGGCAGGGACTGCTCTCGTCGGGTGTGGCCACGACGCTCACCACCACTGTGTGTCAGGCGATAGGCAGCGCTCTACGGCTGATGATCCCAGCGTTTCCGCGCGACAGCGCGTCGGGCGGTGCGCGGGGCGCCACCCCACAGGGCGCCGGGCGGTCGCCGGGCGCCGCGCGCCAGGGCGTCGGACGGTGCGCGGGGCGCTGTGCGAAGGGCGTCGGCCGGTCGCCGGGCGCTGTGGCGGGGTCTTTCCGGCTGCCCCGGGAGGGAGCGGGCCGCGTTGCGGGGGCGGTACACCGAGGGGGCCGGGGACCGTCGAGGACGTGGGGAAGGGCTCGGTCCACGGCCGGTGCCGGGACTCGGGGAGGGCCGCTGCCGTGCTCAGAGGAAGGTCGGTGCGCCGAGGCCGGTCAGGGCGCCGACGGGGTCGAGGTCGGGGGTGCCGCGGGGCCACCAGTCGTCGTGGCCCGGCTCGGACTCGTACGGGTACCACAGGCCGTCCCGGCCCAGGCGGAGCTGCACATGGCCGGCGGGGTGGGTGAGGCGGTTGCGCCAGGGCCGGAAGGCCGGCAGGCCGGCGGCGAGGAGGAGCGGGCGGGCCCGGTCGAACCGGCCCGCCGGCGGGTCCCAGGACTCCTCCAGGACGGCCAGCCCCTCCAGGCTCCCCTGCCGCCACGCGGCGACCGCGCGGGCCAGCTCGGCCGGGGTGCGCCCGGCGGCGGAGGCGAGGGAGGCGTACAGCGCGCGGGTCGCGGCGGTCAACCCGGAGCCGGGCCGGGCCGCGGCTAGGCGGACGGCGTCCTGCCACAGCGTGAGGTCGCCGACCGGGTCGCGGCGCGTGGTCAGCAGGGCGTGGGCACGGGCGGCGGCGTCGGTCGCGAGCTGGTCCAGCGCGAAGGGGTCCGGACCGCCCGGCGCCGCCGGGAACACCGGGGGCTGCTCGGGGTGCGGGGGCGGCGGCAGGGGGGCCGGGAGCGGCGCGCGTCCGCTCCGGGCGACGACGTCACTGGCCCGTACACCCGGCAGGGGCGCCGGTTCCCGGTCCTGCGCGGCACGTGCCGCGCGGGCGGCGCTCAGACGGGACAGGGCGTCGAGCAGCTCGCGCTCACCGCGCCCGCGGAGCAGCAGCAGCACGAACGGGTCGGCGTCCAGCAGACGCGCGGTCTGGTAGCACAGGGCGGCTGCATGCTTGCAGGGGTGGCCGCGGTCGGGGCAGCTGCACATCGGTTCCAGGTCGCCCGGGCCGGGGAGCAGGGGGACCCCGCAGTCGGCGAGGGACTGCGGCATCTCCTTGTCGAGCAGCGCGGCGATGCGCCCGGGCTGTTCCGCGGCCGCGTCCAGCAGCCGGTCCCAGTCCGCGTCGCCGAGGGTCCGCAGCCGGATCTGCACCCGGTAGGGCCGCGGCCGGCTGCCCTGCACGTACGCCAGGACGGAGCCGGGGGTGACGGTGATGGCGTCCACGAGTCCCTGTTCCGCGTAACCGCGGCCCCGTGCCAGTCGCGCGGCGTCCAGCGCGCCCCGCTCCAGCGCGGCGATCCAGGCGTTCCCCCACCAGGTCTCGGCGAACCCGGAGCGGTCGGGCGTCCAGGCCGGGAACGGCGGGAAGGTGCGGCGCAGGTCGCCGTCACGGCGCGGGGAGCCCATGGTGCGGGGCAGACGCCGGCCGATGGCGGACGGGCGCGAGTCACCGACGGGCTGGCGCGGGTCACCGGCGGACGGACCCGAGTCACCGGCGGACAGGCGCGGGTCACCGGCGGACGGACCCGAGTCACCGGCGGACAGGCGCGAGTCACCGGCAGACGGACGCGGGCCACCGGCGGACGAACCCCAGTCACCGCCAGACGGACCCGAGTCGCCGGCGGACGGGCGCGCGGTGTGTGCGTGCGGCCGGCCGGCGGCACGGGACGGAGAGTTTGGGTCCTGGGCTGCGAGAAGGGACCCGATCGTGGGCGGGCCCACGGGGCTGCCGGACTCGGCCTGCGACGTGCTGGCGGCAAGGCCGGACTCGCCGGAGACGGCGCGTGATCCGTCGAAGAGCGGGCGGGGCTCACCGATGACGGCGCGCGGTTCGTCGAAGCCCGGGCGTGGGTCACCGATGACGGCGGCGTGCGGCTCGTCGAGGACGGCGCGCGGCACGTCGACGAACGCGCTTCCTCCACCCGCGTCGGCGTCCGCAGATGCGGCGTCGGCACGGGCCTTGCGCCTGGCCGGGCGCACCCCGCCGATGGCGGCAGGCCCATCGTCGGAGACGGCCGGTCCCTCGTCGGGGACGGTTGGCTCATCGCCGCTGACAGCGGGCCGCGCGCCCATGACGGCGGAACCATCTCCGCTGACGGTTGGGGGCGTGCCCGTGACGGCAGGCCCGTCGCCGGGGACGGCGGGTCCCTCACCGCTGACAGCGGGCGGCGCACCGATCACGGCGGACCCGTCGCCGCTGACAGCGGGCGGCGCACCGATCACGGCGGACCCGTCGCCGCTGACGGTGGGCGGCGCGCCCGTGACGGCAGAGGCCTCACCGGTGGCGGTGCCCGCCCCGCCGCTCCGAGCATGCCCGTGATCGACGGCTGCGCGGGTCCCGTCGTCCGCGCGGCCCTGCCGATGCCGAGCCGGCGGCTCGGACGTGGGGAGGGAAGCACCCGGCCGAGGGCATTCGGCCGGTTCGCTGCCCTGCCCCTCCGCCGAAGACGGCATGCGGAAGGCATCGGCGAGCATGTCCCCCAGGTCCCGGGCGCGCGCCCCGCGGTCCCGGTGTGGAGCGTCACCACGCGGCCGTCCGGCTGCCGGTGCGGACCGGTCCGGTCGACGCGCACGGTCACCGCCGGCCTCCGCCGCCGTCGCGTCCACGGCCCGCTCCGCCTGCTGTTCCTCGGCCCGCGCCCGGGCCCGGGCGGCACGCAGTGCGGCACGCGCGACATCGGCCGGGCGGCTCTTCCGGGGACCGGGGTCTTCCCGGCCGGCCGGAGGTGCGTCATCGGGCAGCGACGCGCTCGCGCCCTCCCGGGGCCGTTGCGTGCCACCGGGACCTGCTGGGGCGTTCACCGACGCCGCCCGGCCCTTGCCGGGTACGCTCACCGCGCTCTCGGAGGAAGCCTCCGCGACAACCGCCGGGGGTATGCCTGGCGCATCGCAGGCCGCAGGGCCCTCGGACGGCTCGCCCGGCAGGTCGGACGAGCCCTCGGACGGCTCGCCCGGCAGGTCGGACGGGCGCGTCGGCTGCCTGGTGGAAGCGCCGGCCGGGTCCGTGGACGAGGGACCGGGGGCGGCCGTCAGCCGCTCGGGGGCCCCCTCGGAGAGGTTCGCCGGATCCACGGACGGCCCACGGCCCCGAGCAGGCCTGTCGGACGACTCGCCGGGCCTGTCGGCCGGAGGCGTGCCGAGCGCATCCGGCAGGTCCGCCGGGCCCACGGACGGCTCCTCGGAACCGGAGGTGGAGGAGGCGGAACGGACCGCCTCGTCCCCCGCCGGAGCATCGGCGGACTGCGTCGCATGTCGAAGGGCGGCGCGGGCGGCGTCGGCGGGCCGGGGGCCTCGCGCCCGCGCGGAGCCGGCGGCGTCGCCGGAGCTCGCCCGGGGGGCCGGCCGGACCGCCGGGCCGGAGGACGGGCGGCCCGCGGACGACGCCTCGGCCTGCGACCGCTGCTCCCGTGCGGACTGCAGGGCACGGCGTGCCACATCGCCGGGCCGCGCCTCCGGCGCCCCGGGTTGCGGCTGTTCGGCGCCGGGCTCCCCCCGCTGCTCACCCGGCGCCACCGCGCCCATCACGACTCCCTCCGCAGCGACACCAGGTCGGAGAGTTCGCGGTCGGTCAGTTCCGTCAGAGCGGACTCGCCGGAGCCGAGGACGGCGTCGGCGAGGGCGCGCTTGGCCGCGAGCATCTCGGCGATGCGGTCCTCCACCGTGCCCTCGGTGATGAGGCGGTGGACCTGGACCGGCTGGGTCTGGCCGATGCGGTAGGCGCGGTCGGTGGCCTGCTCCTCGACGGCCGGGTTCCACCAGCGGTCGAAGTGGACGACGTGGCCCGCGCGGGTGAGGTTCAGGCCGGTGCCGGCCGCCTTCAGCGACAGCACCAGCACGGGCGTGGCGCCGCTCTGGAAGCGGTCCACCATGCGCTCGCGCTCCGGCACGGGCGTGCCGCCGTGCAGGAGGTCCACCGGGACGGCGCGGGCGGCGAGGTGGGCGGTGATCAGGCGGGCCATGCCGACGTACTGGGTGAAGACGAGGGCCGAACCGTCCTCGGCGAGCAGGGTGTCGAGCAGTTCGTCGAGCAGGGCGAGCTTGCCGGAGCGCGCGGCGAGCCGGTCGTCGCCGCCGTGCGGAGACTGCTCCTTCAGGTACAGCGCTGGGTGGTCGCAGATCTGCTTCAGCGAGGTGAGCAGCTTGAGCACCAGACCGCGGCGGGCCATGCCCTCGGCGGTTTCGATGGCGATCAGCGACTCGCGCACCACGGCCTCGTAGAGTGCGGCCTGTTCGCGGGTGAGCGGGACCGGGTGGTCCGTCTCCGTCTTGGGCGGCAGTTCGGGGACGATGCCCGGGTCGGACTTCCTGCGGCGCAGCAGGAAGGGGCGGACCAGGCGGGCCAGCCGCTCCACGGCCTCCTCGTCCTCGCCGCTCTCCACCGCACGGGCGTGCCGGGCGCGGAAGGACTTCAGGGGGCCGAGCAGTCCCGGGGTGGTCCAGTCGAGGAGGGCCCAGAGTTCGGAGAGGTTGTTCTCGACCGGTGTGCCGGTGAGGGCGACGCGCGCCGGGGACGGGATCGTGCGCAGTGCCTTCGCGGTCGCCGAGTACGGGTTCTTGACGTGCTGGGCCTCGTCGGCGACGACCATGCCCCAGCTCTCCCCGGCCAGCAGGGCCGCCGCCGATCGCATGGTGCCGTAGGTGGTCAGCACGAAGCCGCCGTCGCGGCCGTCGAGGCTGCGGGCGGGGCCGTGGAAGCGGCGCACGGGGACGCCCGGCGCGAACCGGGTGATCTCCCGCTGCCAGTTGCCCAGCAGGGAGGCCGGGCAGACCACGAGCGTCGGTTCGCTGCGTGCCCGCTTCAGGTGCAGGGCGATGACGGTGATCGTCTTGCCGAGGCCCATGTCGTCGGCGAGGCAGCCGCCGAGGCCGAGGGACGTCATGAGGTCGAGCCAGGCCAGTCCGCGCAGCTGGTAGTCGCGCAGGGTGGCGTGCAGGCCCGGTGGCGGCTCGGCGGGCCGCACCCCGGCCGTCAGCCGGTCGCGCAGCGCCGCCAGGGCGCCCTCGGGCACCGCCTCGACGGTCTCGCCGTCCACCTCCGCGCTGCCGGTGAGCGCGACGGACAGCGCGTCGACCGGGTCGAGCAGGCCCAGGTCGCGTGTGCGGGCCCGGCGGACGAGGGCGGGGTCGACGAGCACCCAGCTGTCCCGGAGCCTGACGACCGGGCGGTGGGCCTCGGCGAGCGCGTCCATCTCGGCCTCGGTGAGCGGGTCCCCGCCGAGGGCCAGCTGCCAGCGGAACTGCAGCAGTGCCCCGCTCTCCAGGAAGCCGTCGCCGTCGGTGGCGGAGCCCGGCGCGGGACGCACCACGGCGGCGGCGGTCAGGTCCTGCGCCAGGTCCCGGGGCCAGTGCACGGCCACGCCGGCGGCCGCAAGCCGCGTCGCCGCGACGCCGAGCAGGTCGCCCACCTCCTCCTCGGACAGGGCCAGGACGTCGGGC
>NZ_JBSFNN010000107.1:0-18868 GCF_053587115.1 Streptomyces sp. NPDC003697 | reverse complement strand
TCCAGGGTGACGCGGCCAGGTAGATGCCGGTGAGGAAGGCCAGCGTCCCGGTGGCCTGCCCCTGCGGTGTGCTCGTCGCACGCTCGGCCATCTCGCGGCGGTGGCGCATCTCGACTATGTCGGGGTGCGTTGCCATGAACGACTGGGACGACTTGGGTGAGGTTGTCATCGGATACCACCTCTGTGAGAGAACCTGCTCCTTTTGGCCGGGTACCGCACACCGAATGTCCGAATCCGACTCTTTATCCCCAGCTTATTCCGCTTCCGCTTCCGCTTCCGCCTTCGCCGACGGCGGGCCGACGGCGGACCGGGCCGACGGCCGGCTCCAGGCCCGCCGTGGGCCGGGGCCGGTCCCCGCCTGGCGGTCGATCGGCCCCGACCCGGGGGCCCGGGTGTCCCGGGGCGCCCAGGCCGGTGCGTGGTCTCCGCTCAGGACCGGTCGCTCTCGTGCCCGGCGGCGTCGATGACGTCGCGCTGACCGGTGTTCTCCTTCTGGTCCAGCTGGGAGAGCTCAGGGTGGTGGAGGTCGAAGGCGGGAGACTCGGAGCGGACCCGCGGGATGGTGACGAAGTTGTGCCGGGGCGGCGGGCAGGAGGTGGCCCACTCCAGCGAGCGGCCGTAGCCCCAGGGGTCGTCGACCTCGACCTTCTTGCCCTCCTGGGCGGTCTTCCAGACGTTGTACAGGAACGGCAGCGTGGACAGGCCGAGCAGGAAGGCGCCGATGGAGGAGACGGTGTTGAGGCCGGTGAAGCCGTCGGCGGCGAGGTAGTCGGCGTAGCGGCGGGGCATGCCCTCGGTGCCGAGCCAGTGCTGCACCAGGAACGTGGTGTGAAAGCCGACGAACAGGGTCCAGAACTGGATCTTCTCCAGTCGTTGGTCGAGCATGGTGCCGGTCATCTTCGGCCACCAGAAGCTGAACCCGCCGAACATGGCGAACACGATCGTGCCGAAGAGCACGTAGTGGAAGTGCGCGACGACGAAGTAGGTGTCGGTGACGTGCCAGTCAAGCGGCGGCGAGCCGAGGATGACGCCGGTCAGGCCGCCGAAGAGGAACGTCACCAGGAAGCCGACGGCCCACAGCATGGGTGGCTCGAAGGACAGTGACCCCTTCCACATGGTGCCGATCCAGTTGAAGAACTTCACGCCCGTCGGGACGGCGATCAGATAGGTCATGAACGCGAAGAACGGCAGCAGCACGGCCTGGGTGGCGAACATGTGGTGCGCCCACACCGTCGCGGACAGACCGGTGATGGCGATCGTGGCACCGACGAGGCCCATGTAGCCGAAGATAGGGGTGCGGGAGAACACCGGGATGATCTCCGTGATCACGCCGAAGAACGGCAGGGCCAGGATGTAGACCTCCGGATGGCCGAAGAACCAGAACAGGTGCTGCCACAGGATCGGGCCGCCGTTGGCGGCCTCGAAGACGTGTGCCCCGAACTGCCGGTCCGCCTCCAGCACCAGCAGTGCGGCCGCCAGCACCGGGAAGGCGAGCAGCACCAGCACCGAGGTGAGCAGGATGTTCCAGGTGAAGATCGGCAGGCGGAACATCGTCATGCCGGGGGCGCGCATGCACACGATGGTGGTGATGAAGTTGACCGCACCGAGGATGGTGCCGAACCCGGACAGGGCCAGGCCCATGATCCACAGGTCGGCGCCGAGGTAGTCGCTGTGGCGCTGGCTGCTGAGCGGGGTGTAGGCGGTCCAGCCGAAGTCGGCGGCACCCTGGGGCGTCACGAAGCTGGAGAGCACGATCAGGCCGCCGAAGGCGAACAGCCAGTAGGCGAGCATGTTCAGCCGGGGGAAGGCGACGTCGGGGGCGCCGATCTGGAGCGGCATGATCGCGTTGGCGAAACCGGCGAAGGTCGGCGTGGCGAACAGCAGCAGCATGATCGTGCCGTGCAGCGTGAACGCCTGGTTGTACTGCTCGGTGGAGAACAGCTGCAGCCCGGGGCGGGCCAGCTCCGCCCGGATGGCCATGGCCAGGAGCCCACCGATCAGGAAGAACCCGAACGAGGTGATCAGGTACAGGTGCCCGATCTTCTTGTGGTCCGTCGTCGTGATCCAGGAGACGATCACCCGTCCCTTGCTCCGACGTCCTTCTACCGGCACCTGGGTGCTCGGCTCAGCCTCTGCAGTCATCAACAGCCTCGATGGGGGTAGTCACCAAACGGTGTTTTGGATACCAAGGTTCCGTAGACGGGCGAAAGGTGCACGTCCATCGGTCCCCGAGGCGTCCGTGTCGGATGGTGCGTGACCAGCCGAGCGGGTTCTGGTCCCCTGGGCTGCTGCGAGCGTGGTGAACTGACGGTTTCACTGGTGAGGGACGGCCCTGCGGTGTGACGAGCGGTCGGGTGCCGCGCGGGCGGACGACGCCCACTCGTCGCCCGAACGAGTGGGGTGAACCGCGCGGCGGTGCACTCGGCCAACCCGGGCCCGGGCGGAGGTCGCGTCGGTCAGCCGGAAGCCGCCTCCGGGGCGGAGTCGATGACGAGGTCGCAGGTGAACACCGTTTCGCCGTTCTGCGTTCCGGTGACGTGCACCGTCCGCGCGGACCCGTCGGCCCCCTCCGCCGACGGTGTCGCCTCGATCCAGCAGGGGCTGTCGAACTCCGCGTACCGCTGGAAGCCGCCCTCCAGGGAGACGGGCAGCACGACGCTGCCCGCCGGCGCGACGGCGGTGGCGGCCTGACGGGCCGCTTCCAGGAGCACCATGCCCGGGATGTGGTCGTCGACGTGGTCGAACAGGATGGGGTGACCGATGTCCGGGCGGAGCTGCCAGCGGCGCGGGTCACCGGTCGGGGCCAGGACCACGTCGGACGGCTCCCCGCGCCCGACCGCGGCCGGGGGCACGGGCGGGAGGCGGGCGCCGGCCACGTCCCCGGGCTTCGGGCACATCCCGTGGCGGTCGCCGCGCAGCCTGCGGTACACGGCCGGTGACGTGCAGGTGAAGTGGGCGCCGCCGGTGGCGACCACGTCGTTCCCGCGGCGGATCGCCACGCGGTAGCGGCCGCCCAGCCGGCTGCCTGCCCGGCTCAGCTCGGTGAAACTGACGTCCAGATCCAGGTCCGCGGGGCGGGAGCCGACCGCGAGGTGCTGCGGGTGGACCTCGGTGTGCAGCCCCCACATGAGGAACCGGTGCCCCAGGGGCACGCCGTGCACCGCGTGGCAGACCAGCACACCGGCCTGACGGATCGTTTCGGCGGCGAGCAGCGGGTCATGGAGACCGGCCACGGGCCGGTGGAAGCTGTGGGCGCGCGGCCACTGAGCGGTGACCTGGGTGCACTTGTCGTCGACGGGCGACCAGCCGGTCAGGAACACCTCGGCGACGGCGGCGCGGTGCACCAGCTGCCGCGCGACGGTCGACGTCAGGGGCGCTTCCGAATTCTCGGCACGGTGGCCGTCCGGCCCCTTGTCCTGCGCCGATCCGTCGGTCGGCGACGGCTGACTCATGTGAACCCCCGGGCGGTTCGTGCGTCACTCACGATGGTCCTGTGCGACCGCGAAGACTACGTACCAACGGGTCTGTTCTGCAACGGTCTCAGGCCGGCGTGCGGCTCGACGGGCCCCGCCCCCGGTCCCGGCTGTCCGGGAGGGGCGGCCGGCTGGACGGATGACAGGTCGAGCCGGTGGCGCACCGTGTCGCTGTTGGGCCGAACGGGTGGCTTGGCGTAAGAATTGGCTGGTGCGAGCGAAGAGTGCGACTCAGGTCGGGGGGAGCCGGTGAACAGCCACGACGTCACCGATGAACAGTGGGAGGGGCTCGCCCAGGTCGTGCCGTTGCGGGGCCGCGACACCTGGCCGTCCGCGGTGAACCACCGCGCCCTCCCGGACGCCGAGACGGAGATGCGCCGCCGTTTCGTCGTGCTCAGGGTCAACGTCTTCGCGGACGCCCGCGAGGTCGCCGAGACACTCATGGCGGGCGTGCCGGTGCTGCTGGACCTCACCGGCGCCGAGGGCGAGGTCGCCAAGCGCGTCCTGGACTTCAGCACCGGTGTCGTCTTCGGCCTGCGGAGCGGGATGCACCGCGTCGACCGCAACGTGTTCCTGCTGACCCCGCCCGGCACCGAGGTGAGCGGGCTGATGGAGGACGCGGCCGTCCCCGGCGCCTGATCGCGCACGGCGGGGGCGGCGCGCCGTGCCGTCCCCCGATCGTGCGAAGCTCACCGGCCGGAACGGTTCACCGTCCGGAAGGCGGCCTACCGTCCGGATATGACCGTGTCCTCCGCGTCCGCCCTTTCCCCGCCCCCGCCACGTTCCCCGGAGGCGCCCTCCGCCGGGGACGGACGGCGGGGGGAGCACCGCGCGGACCGGCCGCGGGTCACCGAGCTGCGGCTGTCCGCCTTCGCCGGGCACCGCGGCGCCGTCTTCCCGCTCGCGCCGCTGACCCTCTTCACCGGGCCCAGCGGCAGCGGCAAGACCACCGCGCTGCGGGCGTACGAGGCGCTGGCGCGGCTGGGCGGCGGCGAGGACCTCGCGGAGGTCTTCCCGGACCCGGTCGCGTGTGTGCCGGAGCGGGCCCGGTCCGACGCCCAGCACCGCCGCGGCTTCCGCATCGGCTGTACAGCGGACGGGCCCGAGGGCCCGGTCCGGCTGGACGTCGCCGTGCAGGCGGAGCCCGAACTGCGCGTCGTCGGCGAGCGGTTGACGGTCGGCGGACTGGTCCTGCTGGAGACGGCGCTGCGCGACCCGGGGCGGCGCACCGTCCAGGCCGCCTGGCACACGGCCGGGTCGGCGCCCGTGACCCGCGCCCCGCTGCCCGACGACCGGCTCGGCACGGCACTGCTGCCGCTGCGCGTGGCCGGGAAGACCGACGGGCAGCGCCGGGTCCTCGCCGCCGCCGAACAGATGGTGGTCGCGCTGCGCTCGGCGTTCGCCTGCGATCCACGGCCCGGCCGGATGCGAGCGCCCGTGCCGTGCGGGGCCGGCCGGCTGCTGCCGGGGTGCGACAACCTCGCCGACGTCCTGCGGCGCACCCGCACGGAGTGCGGGCGCCGGCACGCGCTGCTCGTCGAGGCGGTCCGCGCCGGATGCGCCGGACCGGTGGCGGACGTGCTGGCCGAACCGGCCGGGGACGGGCGGGTGCGGGCGGTGCTGGACCGGGGGGACGGGACGCGCACCGGTTTCGAGCGGCTCGGCGACGGCGAACTGCGCTACGCCGCCCTCGCGCTGGTGCTGCTGACCGGTCCGGGGGTGCTGGAGGTCGACCCGGCCGGCGAGGTGCCGCCTGCCCTGCAGACCCTGACGGTGCTCGCCGACGGGTTCGACCGGGGACTGGACCGGCGGCAGCGGGCCGGGCTGCTGGACCTGGCGGCGCGGATGTGCGCACGCGGCCACATCCGGCTCGCCGCGGCGGCGGGTGACGCCTCCCGGGCGGGCGAGGCGTGCGGGGCGGAAGTGGTACACCTGGTGCCGTGAAGAGGGATCCCGAGCCCGCGGACCTGGCGGCGGCGCAGCGGCGGCTGGCCGACTTCGCGGCCGCCCGGAAGTGGCAGCCGTACCACACGCCGAAGAACCTGGCCGCCGCGCTGAGCGTGGAGGCGTCCGAACTCCTCGAGATCTTCCAGTGGCTGACGCCGGAGGAGTCCGCGCACGTCATGAGCGACCCGGAGACCGCGCACCGCGTGCGGGACGAGGTGGCGGACGTCCTCGCCTATCTGCTGCAGTTGTGCGAGGTTCTCGGCGTCGACCCGCTGGCCTCCCTGGAGGCCAAGATCACCCGGAACGAGTCGAGATTCCCGGTGCCCGGAGACCCCGACGCCTGAGGGCTGTCCCGCCATCCCCGGCGGGCGCACGACGACAGCCACGGCACCTCGCCGCGTTGTCGGATCGCCCGAATACGCCCGGTACGAGGACGATCCTCCGCCTTGCGATGCACCGCATCCGGCGCCGCGCGCCGATCCACCGCGGATTACGGGACGGCCCTCAGCCCGGTACCACCCGGCGGAGCGGCGGACTCCGCTATCACTCTGCGCATTCGTTCACCGGGCCGAAGCCGATTTGTTGTCCGCAGATTTCCGTCTTGCTCTGGCTTTATGTCTCACAGGGCTTCACGCTGGGTAATGAACAAGAGAGTTCGGGCGGACGTGCGAAGAGCACGTCGGGAGAGACGGGGGCAGCGCATGGACGCGGTGCGGCTCATCCTGGCGAGCAGGCGTGCCCTGGCGGGGAGCGACGACGCCCCCGGAATCCTGGCGGAGGTGTGGCAGGCGCAGTCCCTGGCCCAGGCGATTGGCAGCCGCCTGGCCGTCTCGGGTCCCCCCGAGCTGCGCGGCGAGGCACTGGGACTGACCGAGCTGGCGGGCCGCGGCTGCGGGGTGCTGGACGCGCCGGACGTCGAGCCCGGTGACCTGCGCGCGGCCCAGCTCACCGAACTGACCGACGCACGCCGGGCCCTGCTGTGCCTCGGCGGCCTGCTCGGCGAGGTCGGCATCGCCCTCGTCGGCATCGCCAGCGCGGCGGACGACGAGGGCACGTACTGGCAGTGCATGGAGGCGATCGACGCGGCGGACGAGTCGCGGGACCGGGTGCGGGAGATGCTGCGCAAGCTGGCGGCCCGGGAGGCGGCGCTGCCGGAGCGGGAGGCCGGCTGAGGTCCGTCCGCGGGGCTGGGCGGGGAGGCCGGCCCCGGCCGGGAGGGGAGCGGCGGGTGGCCGGTGGGACGGGCGGGTTCGGCACCGGTGCAGGATGGGGGCATGGATCTTCGCATCTTCACCGAGCCCCAGCAGGGGGCCACCTACGACACCCTGCTCACCGTGGCGAAGGCCACCGAGGACCTCGGATTCGACGCCTTCTTCCGCTCGGACCACTACCTGCGCATGGGCGACGTGGACGGCCTGCCCGGCCCCACCGACGCCTGGATCACCCTCGCCGGGCTCGCCCGCGAGACCAGGCGCATCCGCCTCGGCACCCTGATGACGGCCGGTACCTTCCGGCTCCCCGGCGTGCTCGCCATCCAGGTCGCCCAGGTCGACCAGATGTCCGGCGGCCGGGTGGAGCTCGGCCTCGGCGCCGGCTGGTACGAGGAGGAGCACAAGGCGTACGGCATCCCGTTCCCGAAGGAGAAGTTCGGGCGCCTGGAGGAGCAACTGGCCATCGTCACCGGCCTGTGGGCGACCAAGACCGGCGAGACCTTCAGCTTCCACGGCAGGCACTACGACCTCACCGACTCGCCCGCACTGCCGAAGCCCGCGCAGTCCAGGGTCCCCGTGCTCATCGGCGGGCTGGGCGCGACCCGCACCCCGGAGCTCGCCGCCCGGTACGCCGACGAGTTCAACGTCCCGTTCGCCTCGATCGAGGAGAGCGAGCGCCAGTTCGGCCGGGTGCGGGCCGCGGCGGAGGAGGCCGGCCGCCGGCCCGACGACCTGACGTACTCCAACGCCCTCGTGGTCTGCGTCGGCCGGGACGACCAGGAGGTCGCCCGCCGGGCCGCCGCGATCGGCCGCGAGGTCGACGAGCTCAAGGCCAACGGCCTGGCGGGTTCCCCGGCCGAGGTCGTCGACAAGATCGGCCGTTACGCCGAGATCGGCTCCCGGCGCGTCTACCTCCAGATGCTGGACCTCACCGACCTGGACCACCTGGAGCTGATCGCCTCCCAGGTGCAGTCGCAGCTGTAGCAGGGTCACTCGGGTGCGCGTCCGCCAGGACGCGGCAGCGGGCGACCCCTGCCACCCGGCGGGCGGCCGGCGTCTTCGACCGGGGGCGTCGGCGGGCCGGGACCAGGCGAGCCCGCCGAATAAGGGAAGGCGCCGGTCGGGGGCCCCGTGGCAGGGTGAGGGCGTCGTCCCGGCCTGCCCCCCCGGGGCGCCGAGCCGACCGGAGCCGAATGCGGGCGGCAGACTCAGGGAGCCGCGCACCTGTGGGAACCGTGCGCAGTGGGCAGAGCGCAGGGGCGGGCCCGATCAGTTGGCCGACGTGTTCCGTGTCATCTCGGCTGCCCCGGTGATGGCGCGTTGTCTGAGATCGCCGAACAGCTGCATCGTGACGGCGGCCAGGACGTCGTCCTCGCCCACGGTCCGCCCGTCCCCGCGGCGGGTGGACAGGGCGAGGAGGGGATCCTTGAGCAGCGGGGCCGGGGCCGGCTCGCCCGGCACCACCAGACCGACTGTCCCGAACTGCTGGACGCCGCCCTCGCGGACGACCCTGGCCGCGTCCCGGGCCAGGTCCGTCAGGAACACGCTCGCGATTCCGTCCAGGTCGCGGACCATCGCCGGGACCGCCCTCACCCCCCGGCTCCCCAGCAGCCTTCTCACCCCCGCCTCGAACCGGTGGGCGCCAGCCACACCACTCGGTGTACGCGCCCCGCGGCGCTCACGAAGAGACACGAGAGCACCATCGGCGTTGCGCAGCTCGCCCAGCAGGCCGTGGAAGGTCGGGCTGTGCAGGTACCACGTCGATCCCACCTCCACCTCGACGTTCCGGTCGATCGCCGAGATGAGGTCCCTGGGAATCAGCCTCTTCCTGGCCTCCTCGGCCGCCGCGCTTCTCGCGCCGTCGATGATCTCCGTCAGCACGGTCCGCGTCACCGACGCGGCGGCCCACGCGGCCGGCCGGGAGACGTGCAACGAGGTGACGTCCCTGAACACCGCTTTGACGAGCTGAGGCTTGAACGGCAGGTCGGTCACGACGGAAGCGGTCTGCGGACCGCTGCGCTCGGTGCGTCGGGGTTGTGTGGTCATCGAAGCATGTGCTTTCTGCTGTCGGAGGTGTCGGTGGCCCATGCCGCACCGGGCGGCGAGACCACAGAGCTCAGCGGAGGGCGCCGAGCCGGCACAGGGCCTTGCCGGGCGGGGCCGCCGGCACACAGAGGTGCAGGCGGCCCCGCCCGGGCGACGTGCTGTGGTGCGGCGCCGTGCCGGTCAGGCGACCTGGTACCTGCCGACTTCCAGGAAGTGGCGCAGTGCTTCGGGTGTGTTGTCGTCGAGGGCGGCGTTGGCTGCCGCGCGCAGGGCCGGGCTGATGGACGGGTCGGCGAGGATGCGGGCGATGGCGACGCGGTCGTCCTCGGCCTGGGCGATCCGGTAGCCGGTCTCCAGCCAGGCGCGCATCGCCTCGGGGTCGTTCGCGTCCAGAAGGGCGTTGGCTTCTCGTGTCACACGCCGGCCGCTGTCCGGGTCGGCGAGGATCCGGACTATGGCCACCCTCAGGTCGTCGGCGTCCGGCTCGTCCGCGGCCGAGGACACCGCGGGCACCGTCACCGCGGGCGGTGCCGCCGTGGCGGCGAAGGACGGGGTGACGAGCAGGAGGGCCGGGGCGAGGATGCCCGCGGCGATGCCCGGCGCTACGCGATGCAGTCGCAAGGGAAATGCTCCTCTTCATTTGCTGCGGAGGTGAGTTGAGGACGCCTCAGGGCGTTCACATCGGTGATGCTGCCACCTGGGTCTGACAGTGGCAGTTGCCCCGCTGCGGTCGCAGGGACCGTTGCCGCGGACGTGGCCGGTGTTTCATGGCGGCGCGCCTTCCAGAAGGGCGGCCTTGAGCGCGGCTCGTGGCTGTCGGGGCATGATCGGGGCGAGACGATTCCTGGGGGCGGTCGTGGTGTGGCCCGATCAAGACCAGATCACGGTCGCGTCATGTGTGTAGAGCCCATGGATGACTGGTGGTTACCCTGTGCGGCCCGGCTCTCCGTGCGCAATCTGGCTGCCAGTCGGGGCTTTGAGGAGCTTGCGGTGGAGAACACGTCGCCACTTCCCCCGAACGTCCCTCCGCGCCCGTCCAGCGCTCCCACAGTGCACACGGCGCTGGGTTCTGTGGAGTCGCCGTACGGCCGGCGAGGTGAGTACGGAAACCCCCCGCAGTACCAGCGCCCCCTGGCGGGGACGGAGAAGCCCTGGTGGAGGAGGCCGGTAACCCTGTGGGTCGGCGTCGGCGCCGTTGCCGCGGCTTCGTTCTTCCTGGGTGGTGCGGTCCTGGGCTCCGATGACGGCTCGGGCGCCTCGTCCCCGGACCCCTGGGTGCAGGGCCAGGTGGACGACCAGTCGCAGAACAACCAGCCGACCGGGGTGTCCGCCGCGCAGAAGTTCCAGATCCTCAGCAGGTTCTGCAACCAGCAGGCCGGCGGCCCGTACAACGTCTCGGAGTCCGCGCTCATGGAGTGCACGAACGACTACTACGTGACGGATCAGGGGCAGGTACTGCCGAAGTAGCCGGGCCCACGGTCAGCCAGCCGGGACCAGCACGCGCTTGGCCTCTGCCCTGGTGGCCTTCTTGGCTCGGGCGACGCCCAGATGTCTGAGGAGCTTCTGGCCTTCATGATCGAGGCTTGAGTTCGTCCTGGGGACGCTCTGGTGGGAGGACTGCTCCAGCAGCGGCAGCTCATGACGGCAAGGACGGATCTTCTTGTCGCGGGTCGAGGTTGGCAGGATCGGGGTCCTGCATCAGCTGAGGCCGTCCCCTTCAGCACAGCCAGGGCGCCCATCGGGACCGAAACCGGTAAGCCGGGGGTGAACGCCGGTACCTGCGGTCAGGATGAAGGTATGGCATTCCATGTCGACTCCGAGACCGGGCGGCTCCGCCGCGTCATCCTGCACCGGCCGGACCTGGAGCTCAAAAGGCTCACACCCAGCAACAAGGACGCGCTCCTCTTCGACGACGTGCTCTGGGTGCGCCGGGCCCGCGCCGAGCACGACGGGTTCGCCGACGTGCTGAGCGACCGCGGCGTGGCCGTGCACCTCTTCGGCGACCTGCTGACCGAGGTGCTGGAGATCCCGGCCGCCCGGTCGCTCGTCCTCGACCGTGTCTTCGACGAGAAGGTGTACGGGCCGCTCGCGACCGACGACCTGCGGGCGGCGTTCGAGACGCTGCCCGCCCCGGAACTCGCCGAGGCCCTGGTCGGCGGCATGACCAAGCGCGAGTTCCTGGAGGCCAACGCGGAGCCGACGTCGGTGCGGTTCCACGTGATGGACCTCGACGACTTCCTGCTGGACCCGCTGCCGAACCACCTCTTCACCCGCGACACCTCCGCCTGGATCTACGACGGCGTCTCCATCAACGCGATGCGCTGGCCGGCCCGGCAGCGCGAGACCGTGCACTTCGAGGCGATCTACCGCCACCACCCGCTGTTCGCCGGGGAGGCGTTCCACGTCTGGTCCGAGGGGCAGGCCGACTTCCCGTCCACCATCGAGGGCGGGGACGTGCTCGTGATCGGCAACGGCGCCGTGCTGATCGGCATGAGCGAGCGGACGACGCCCCAGGCGGTGGAGATGCTCGCGCAGCGGCTGTTCGCCGCCGGGTCGGCCCGGACCATCGTCGCGCTCGACATGCCCAAGCGGCGGGCCTTCATGCACCTCGACACCGTGATGACCATGGTCGACGGCGACACGTTCACCCAGTACGCGGGGCTCGGCATGCTCCGCTCGTACACGATCGAGCCGGGCGCCGTCGACAAGGAGCTGAAGGTCACCGACCACCCGCCGGAGCACATGCACCGCGCGATCGCGGCCGCGCTCGGGCTGAGCGAGATCCGGGTCCTGACCGCGACGCAGGACGTGCACGCGGCCGAGCGCGAGCAGTGGGACGACGGCTGCAACGTCCTCGCCGTCGAGCCCGGCGTCGTCGTCGCCTACGAGCGGAACGTCACCACGAACACGCATCTGCGCAAGCAGGGCATCGAGGTGATCGAGATTCCGGGCAGCGAGCTGGGACGGGGCAGGGGCGGCCCGCGCTGCATGAGCTGCCCGGTCGAGCGGGAGCCGGTCGGGATGTAAGAAGGGTGGGGGCTGCGCGACAGGGCGCGGGGTGGCGGCGAGGCGCCGTGGTGACGCCGGACAGCCGGGCGCCGAGACAGCGGGCGGCGCTCCGTGGCGCCGGCCACAGGCGGGGGTGCCGCTGCGCCGTGGTGCCGGGGCAGCGTGGCGCCGCGACTTCGGGGTGGCCGTATAGAAATGCTGGCTATCGTATAGAATTCCACAGGTTCCTGTCCCTCACCCGTTGGAGCGCCCCATGGCGACTGTCCCGACCTCCCTCGCCGGCCGCCACTTCCTGAAGGAGCTGGACTTCTCCGAGGAGGAGTTCCGCGGCCTGATCGAGCTGGCCGCGGAGCTGAAGGCCGCCAAGAAGGCCGGGAGGGAGATCCCCCGGCTGCGGGGCAGGAACATCGCGCTGATCTTCGAGAAGACCTCGACGCGCACCCGCTGCGCGTTCGAGGTCGCCGCCGCCGACCAGGGCGCCTCGACGACGTACCTCGACCCGTCCGGTTCGCAGATCGGGCACAAGGAGTCCGTGAAGGACACCGCCCGCGTCCTCGGCCGGATGTTCGACGCGATCGAGTACCGGGGCGACAGCCAGGCCGCCGTCGAGGAGCTGGCCGCCCACGCCGGCGTTCCCGTCTACAACGGGCTCACCGACGACTGGCACCCCACCCAGATGCTCGCCGACGTGCTCACGATGACCGAGCACAGCGGCAGCGCGCCCAGGGGTATCGGCTTCGCCTACCTCGGCGACGCCCGCTTCAACATGGGTAACTCCTACCTGGTCACCGGCGCCCTGCTCGGCATGGACGTGCGCATCGTCGCGCCGAAGCCGTACTGGCCCGCCCAGGACGTCGTCGACCGGGCCCAGGAGCTCGCCGCGACCAGCGGCGCCCGGATCACCCTGACCGAGGACGTCGCCGAGGGCGTCGCGGGCGTGGACTTCGTCGCCACCGACGTGTGGGTGTCGATGGGGGAGCCCAAGGAGGTCTGGGGCGAGCGCATCGCCGCCCTCGCCCCCTACGCCGTGACCATGGACGTCCTGCGCGCCACGGGCAACCCGGACGTGAAGTTCCTGCACTGCCTGCCCGCCTTCCACGACCTCGGTACCGCGGTCGGGCGCGAGATCCACGAGCGGCACGGCCTGGAGTACCTGGAGGTGACGGACGAGGTCTTCGAGTCCGCCCACTCGGTCGTCTTCGACGAGGCGGAGAACCGTCTGCACACCATCAAGGCCGTGCTGGTCGCCACGCTCGCCTGAGCCGCGCCAGGGATTATCCTGACCGGCGGCGCGGAGCCACCCATTCCGCTACCGCCGCGCGACCCCTCCCGAGCTCCGGCTCCCCTCCGCTGACGGCTTGACCCGAGCGAGGAGGACCATGGCTGGGGGACACCCCACGGTCGTACCCGCACCACCAGAAACGAGCATCACCCTTCATGCCCGCTCCCGGCACCCCCCACCGCCTCACCCCCCGCTTCAAGTCCCCCGCCCTGCTCGTGGCCGAATCCGGCGCCGACCGCGAGGGCCACGGCCTCAAACGCACGATGGGCCTGTTCCAGCTCGTCTGCTTCGGCGTCGGTGCGATCGTCGGCACCGGAATCTTCGTCGGCCTGTCCGACTCGGTCGCCCAGGCCGGTCCGGCCGTCGTCGTCTCCTTCGTGCTGGCCGCGATCACCTGCGTCTTCACCGCCTTCTCCTTCGCCGAGCTGGGCGGCGCGATCCCGGTCTCCGGCTCGTCCTACTCCTTCGCCTACGCCGGGCTCGGCGAGTCCACCGCCTTCCTGGTCGGCTGGTGCCTGCTGCTGGAGTACGGCGTCTCCGTCTCGGCCGTCGCCGTCGGCTGGAGCCAGTACGTCAACGAGCTGCTGCACACCCTGACCGGGTGGCAGCTGCCGGCGGCCCTGTCCGCCGGGCCGGGCGACGGCGGCCTGGTCAACCTGCCCGCGGTGATCGTCATCGCCATGGCCTGCGTGCTGCTGGTGCGCGGCGTGCGCGAGAGCGCCCGGGCGACGGCCGCGATGGCCGTGCTGAAGCTCGCCGTTCTCGTCGCGTTCTGCGCCGTCGGCTTCACCGCCTTCCAGGACGGCCACCTCACCCCGTTCTCGCCGGCCGGCCTCGGCGGCATCGGCGCGGGCACCACGGCCGCGTTCTTCTCCTACATCGGCTTCGACGCCATCACCACGGCCGGCGAGGAGGCGAAGAACCCGCGCCGGGACGTCCCCGTCGCGATCCTCGTCTGCATCGGCGTGGTCACCGTGCTGTACTGCGCGGTCGCGCTCGCCGCGATCGGCGCCATCGGAGGGGACCAGGTCGGCGGGCGCCCCGCCGCGCTCGCCTACGTCGTCAGCGAGGTCACCGGCTCCTCGGCCGGGGGCGCGGTGGTCGCCTTCGGCGCGGTCGTCGCCATCGCCTCGGTGGTGCTCGCCGTGATGTACGGCCAGACCCGCATCCTGATGTCGATGTCCCGCGACGGGCTCGTCCCACGCGTCTTCGAGAAGGTCTCGCCGCGGACCGCCACCCCCGTCGCCGGCACCGTGATCGTCGCGGTCGTCTTCGCGCTCCCCGCGGCGTTCGCGTCGCTGGACTCCGTGGTCGACCTGTGCACCATCGGCACCCTCGCCACCATGGCCGTCGTCAACATCGCCGTGATCGCGCTGCGCCGCCGCGAGCCGGGCCTCGCCCGCGGCTTCCGGGTGCCGCTGTACCCGGTCGTGCCGCTGCTCGGTGTCGCCTTCTGCCTGTACCTGATGTACGAGACGGGCGCGACGGCCTGGATCCAGTTCGCCGCCTTCCTCGTGGCCGGGATCCTCGTCTACGCCGGCTACGGCCGCCGCCACTCCCGGCTCGCGGCCACCGGCGGGGTCACCCCCGGGGGAGCGGACGCGGTGCGGCAGGGAGCCTGAACCAGACCGCCTTGCCCGACCCGGTCGGGCGGTGCCCGCAGGAGGAGCTCAGGGCGCGGATCAGCAGCAGTCCGCGCCCGCCCTCCTCCCAGGGGTCCGGCGCGGTCAGGCCGGGGCGGGTGAGGTCGCCGGGCGGCGCCGGGTCCGGGTCGTGCACCTCGACCTGGCAGCCGCCCGGCAGTAGCTCCACCACCAGCTCGATCGGGCCCCTGCCCGCGGTGTGCTCCACCGCGTTCGCCACCAGCTCGGCCGTGAGCAGCTCCGCCGTGTCGCTGTCCGCCGTGTGCCGCAGCTCGCTCAGCGCCCCGCGCACCAGTGCCCGGGCCACCGGCACGGCGGCGACCGTGTGCGGCAGCGTGACGCGCCAGGAGGCGGTCGCCGCGCAGGGCGGCACGTACTGCCCCGGCGACGTGGGGTCGTCGGGGAGCGGCTGGGTGGAGGGGTGTTCGGGCAAGGCGGGTCCGTTCATGGCACAGGACGCTCCCGTGATCGTCATCAGGCTGTCCTGTTTTCAACCTCTCGGAATGGTACGGGCGCCCCGGAAGCCGGGCTCCAGGGGGGTCCGTGCGGGGCTCCCGGCCCCGTCGTCCAGCGGCGTACCCAGGCGCACGCGTCCTCCCGCGCGACGGCCGCCGTCGTTACCGGCCTGTCGACAGACCGTGACGTTGCGACGCCCAGGGCCCGTCCGGGGAGCGGGTCCCGGTCATGGGGCGCTTTATAGCGCCCTCGTGACGACAGTCACGGAGCGGTGATAACTTCGGTACGCAGAGCTCAGCGAGGCAGTCCCCCGAGGAGGCCGCACGTCATGAGTCCCTTCACCGGTTCCGCCGCCCCCACCCCGAACTGGCGGCACCTGCGCCTGGAGCTCGCCGACGGCGTCGCCACCGTCACCCTCGCCCGCCCCGACCGGCTGAACGCGCTCACCTTCGGCGCCTACGCCGACCTGCGCGACCTGCTCGCCGAGCTGTCCCGCGCACGGTCGGTGCGCGCGCTGGTGCTGGCCGGGGAGGGGCGCGGCTTCTGCTCCGGCGGCGACGTCGACGAGATCATCGGTGCCACCCTCGCCATGGACACGGGGCAGCTGCTCGACTTCAACCGGATGACCGGCCAGGTCGTGCGGGCCGTGCGCGAATGCCCGTTCCCGGTGGTCGCCGCCGTGCACGGGGTCGCCGCGGGCGCCGGTGCGGTGCTCGCCCTGGCGGCGGACTTCCGGGTCGCCGACCCCACCGCCCGCTTCGCCTTCCTCTTCACCCGGGTGGGCCTGTCCGGCGGCGACATGGGCGCGGCCTACCTGCTGCCCCGGGTGGTGGGACTCGGACACGCCACCCGGCTGCTCATGCTCGGCGAGCCGATCCGCGCGGCGGAGGCCGAGCGGATCGGCCTGATCAGCGAGCTGACCGCCGAGGGGCAGGCCGACGACGCCGCCCGGGCGCTGGCCCGCCGCCTGGCCGACGGGCCGGCCCTCGCCCACGCCCAGACCAAGGCGCTGCTCACCGCGGAGCTGGACATGCCGCTGTCGGCCGCGGTGGAACTGGACGCCTCCACCCAGGCCCTGCTGATGAACGGCGAGGACTACGCCGAGTTCCACGCCGCCTTCACCGAGAAGCGGGCGCCGAAGTGGCGGGGGAGGTGAGCGGTCCGTGCCCCGCAACCGACCGCCCGGCGACGACGGCCCGCTGACGGGCGACGACGGCCTGCGACCCGGCGGCCGCGCGCCGGCCGGCGACGGCCCGCGGTCCGGCGACGACGGCCGTCCGCCGGCCGCCGACCATGGCGCGCTGCCCGGCGACCCGCTGTCCGACGGCCGCGGCCCGGGGTTCGCCGACAACGACCCGCGGCCGGGCGAGGTCGGCCGGCGGTCCGGCGAGGTCGGCCGGCGGTCCGGTGGTCGTGGGCCGGGCGGCGACGGTCCGTCGTCCGGCCGCCCGCTGCGCGTGGCCGTCATCGGCGGTGGTCCCGGGGGACTCTACGCCGCCGCGCTGCTCAAGCGGCAGGACCCCGCCCACGAGGTCACCGTCTTCGAGCGCAACGCGCCCGACGACACCTTCGGCTTCGGCGTCGTGCTCTCCGACGAGACCCTCGGCGGGATCGAGCACGCCGACCCGGTGGTGTTCCAGGCGCTGCGGAAGGACTTCGTGCGCTGGGACGACATCCACGTCGTGCACCGGGGCGTGCGGCACGTCTCCGGCGGCCACGGCTTCGCCGCCCTCGGCCGGCACCGGCTCCTGGAGATCCTGCACGAGCGCTGCCGCTCGCTCGGCGTCGAGCTGCGCTTCCGCACCGTGGCCCCCGACCTCACCGCCCTCAGGCGGACCCACGACCTGGTCGTCGCCGCCGACGGCGTGCACAGCACCACCCGCGTGGCCCTGGCCGACGTCTTCCGGCCGCGGGTGACCACCCACCGCTGCCGCTACATCTGGCTCGCCGCCGACCTCGCCTTCGACGCCTTCCGCTTCGACATCGCCGAGACCGAGCACGGTGTGATGCAACTGCACGGCTACCCCTTCGCCCGCCCCGCCCCCGGCCGCCACCCCGACGGCGCCTCGACCGTGATCGTCGAGATGCGCGAGGAGGTGTGGCGGGCGGCCGGTTTCGCGGACCTCGACGAGCAGGAGTCGGCCGAGCGCTGCGGCAAGATCTTCGCGGAGGCGCTCGGCGGCCGGCCGCTGCGCTCCAACAGGTCCGTGTGGACCACCTTCCGCACGGTGGTCAACGAGCGCTGGTCCGACGGCAACGTCGTCCTGCTGGGCGACGCCGCCCACACCGCCCATTTCTCCATCGGCTCCGGCACCAAGCTCGCCGTCGAGGACGCCCTCGCCCTCGCCGCGTGCCTGCGCGAACAGCCGTCGACCTGCCGCGCCCTGGCCGCCTACGAGGAGGAGCGCAAGCCGGTCGTCGCCTCCACCCAGCGGGCCGCCCGCGCCAGCCTGGAGTGGTTCGAGGATCTGGACCTGCACGTCGGCCGGCCGCCCCGCCAGTTCGCCTTCGGCCTGCTCACCCGCAGCCGCCGCGTCACCCACGGCAATCTGCGCCTGCGCGACCCGCGGTTCACCGAGGCCGTCGAGCGCGACTTCGGCTGCCCGCCCGGCACACCGCCGATGTTCACACCGTTCCGGCTGCGCGGACTGACCCTGCGCAACCGGGTCGTCGTCTCCCCGATGGACATGTACTCGGCCGTGGACGGCGTCCCCGGCGACTTCCACCTCGTCCACCTGGGCGCCCGCGCGCTCGGGGGCGCCGGTCTGGTGATGACCGAGATGGTGTGCGTCAGCCCCGAGGGCCGCATCACCCCGGGCTGCGCGGGCCTGTGGACCGGCAGGCAGGGCGAGGCCTGGCGGCGGATCACCGACTTCGTGCACCGGCAGGCGCCGGGCACCGCGATCGGCGTGCAGCTCGGCCACAGCGGCCGCAAGGGCTCCACCCGGCTGATGTGGGAGGGCATCGACGAACCGCTCGACGACGGCAACTGGCCGCTGGTCGCCGCCTCACCGCTGCCGTACCGGCCCGACGGCCAGGTCCCGCGCGAGCTGTCCCGCGCCCAGCTCACCGACGTCCGTGAGCAGTTCACCGCCGCCGCCTGCCGGGCCGCCCGAGCCGGCTTCGACCTGCTCGAACTGCACTGCGCTCACGGCTATCTGCTCTCCGGCTTCCTCTCCCCGCTGACCAACCGGCGCACCGACGCCTACGGCGGATCGCTGGAGGGGCGGCTGCGCTTCCCGCTGGAGGTCTTCGACGCCGTGCGCCGGGTGTGGCCGGCGGAACGGCCCATGACCGTGCGCATCTCGGCGACCGACTGGGCCGACGGCGGGACGACCGCCGAGGACGCGGTCGAGATGGCCCGCGCCTTCGCGGCTCACGGCGCGGACGCGATCGACGTCTCGACCGGGCAGGTGGTCGCCGACGAGCGGCCGGAGTTCGGACGGTCGTACCAGGTGCCGTACGCCGACCGCATCCGGCACGAGGCCGGCGTCCCGGTCGTCGCCGTCGGCGCGATCTCCTCCTGGGACGACGTCAACTCCCTGATCCTCGCCGGACGTACGGACCTGTGCGCGCTGGCCCGGCCCCACCTCTACGACCCGCACTGGACCCTGCACGCCGCCGCCGAGCAGGGCTACGACGGCCCGGGAGCCGTCTGGCCCGCGCCCTACCGGGCGGGCAGCCGGCCCCCGCGGACGGGTCGCGCGGACACCCCGGAACCCCGGACGGCACGCGGGCGTTGAGCCCCGCCGACCGCCGACCGCCGACCGCCGACCGCCGACCGCCGACCGCCGACCGCCG
>NZ_JBSFNN010000106.1:0-18885 GCF_053587115.1 Streptomyces sp. NPDC003697 | reverse complement strand
GCTCAGGGGCTTGAGATCGGCCTGCCACTTCGGCGCCTGCGCGGGCAGCCGATCGTAGGCGGCGCTCCTGGGGTGGGCCGGGCCGCCGCGTGCTGTGGGCGAGCCGGCTTTTCCGGGCGGTCCCGTGCGCCGCGCACTACTCTTTGTCCGTCACACGTGTCGCACGGCGCTGAAGCCTCGGTTTCCTGACAGGAGCATGACCTTGCGCATACGTACTTTCGGCGCTGTAACACCGGAAAACACCGCTGTTGCGGCGCCAGGTGCCCCCAGTGCCGGTACGGTGCCCTCCGAACTGTGGGACGACTTCAACGGCGACGGGTACCGCGACCTGGCCGTCGGCACGCCCAAGGCGAGCGGCGGCACGGTCACCGTCACCCTCGACTCGTCCCCGAACGCCGACCCCGCCCGGCCGGTGAACGTGACCCAGGACACTGCGGGCGTCCTCGGTGGCTCGCACGGTTTTCAGGTCTTCGCTCCCCGCCACAGAGACCCCCGGCTACGGCCTCCCCGTTCGGCTGCTGCCAGGCTGAGCCGGAAGCACGGGGCGCAGGTGTCCCCGGCACTGCGTTTCGACCCGATCAGGAAGGTACGTCCACCGCTGCTGCCCCGTCGGGACAGTGCGACGAGGGCGCGGCAGGCGAGGACGGACGCAGCGGTGAAGGTCTCCGCATGACCGTGGAGCCCCGCGACATCACCGTGGACGACGACTGGGCGGTCTCCGTACCGACGGGGTATCGGACAGGACCTTGGGAAGTGGTCTCCCCTCTCGCGTCCGGCAACTGGGGCAGTGTTTACGCCGCCCGCCGGACCGTTGACGAAGTACCCGGCGGCAGGACGGCCGGTTCACCACCGGACGAGGTCGCTCTGAAATTCGTGGTGACGAATGCCCTGGGGCCGCGCCGCTCCCGCCAGTGGCAGGAACTCGCACGACGTGAGGCCGAATTCAGTCAGAACGCCACCCACGACCGGCTCATCCGGGTCCTGGAGACCTTAGTGGTGACCGACGAGGAGCGGCCGGATCTGGACGGCGCTGTCGTCCTCGTCATGGAGCGAGCCACCGGCAGCCTGCAGGAACGGCTCGACGCGGCAACGGATTGCGAACCGCTCGCGGACGCCGACCGGATCATCACCCAGATCTGCGAGGGGCTCGCCCACCTCCACGCGGAAGGTTGGGTTCACGGGGATCTCAAGCCTGCCAACGTGTTGATCATGCCGGACGGTTCGGTCAGGCTGGCTGACTTCGGCCTGGTCACACGAGTGGACGGTACCCACGGTTACGCGCCGCCCCTCGGATCCCCGGACTACCTGCCGCCGGAGCGCTGGCGGGAAGGGATCGGCGAGCGCGGGGTCCCGATACGCCCCACGGCCGATGTCTGGGCGCTGGGCGTCATCGCGCACCAGATTCTCACCGGGGGATCCCTTCCCTTTCCCGGCGCCACGGCCGGGGCGCGCGCGGCAGCGGTCCAGGAGTACGCCTGCGGCACAGCTCCGCTGCGTCTGCACCCCGCTCTGGACGCCGCCGGACGGGAGTTCGTCACCCGTTGCCTTGCCCGCGACCACGCAAGCCGTTCCCGGGCCACCGCCGACCGCTTGCTGGCCCTGGCCCGTGAATCCTCCCTCACGCCCGCGCGGCGCCGGCGCACCGCGCCCGGGCGCCTTGCCATCTCCGCGGTGTCTGCGACTGCCGTCCTGTCCGTCGGCGGAACCATGGGGGGGTGGTGGTTGTGGGCGGAACGGGACACCAGCGATGACACGAAGGTCGAGCCCACGGCGCAGATCACCGTGTACAACATCGAGACCCCGTGCCGGAAACAGACCGAGCGGCTGCGTACCTGCAGCATGGGTCTGGCCCTGGACCCCTACAGGAAGTACAAGTCGGGCAACGTCTCCGAACGTCGAATCTGGCACGGGGACGTGCTGGAGGCAGACTGCGTGGCGTACGAAGGAGACCGGGTGGCCGACGAGACCGGCGTGGGCACCACACGCTGGTACCGGGTGAAGGTCGCCGAGGAACCATCCGGATACGCCTGGTTCCCGGCCGTCCGCACCCGGCACGAGCCCACTGCGCTGCCCACCTGCGGAAGCGACGCCAGGCCGAGTGACGGAAGTTCCTGAAAAGCGTTGTTGCCGGGCTTCGGGCCGTCGGGCCGTCAGCCGCGCAGCGGTTCGGCGGGGGCGCCGGCGCGTGTGCCGCGCGCGACCAGGGCCAGGCAGCCAAGTGCCACCACGGCCACCCCGGAGAGCATCACCGGGTACGAGAGCCAGGCCGACAGCGTCGCCAGCACGGTGGGCAGCAGGAACCCCGAATAGGCCAGCGCGTAGTAGATGCCCGTCAGACCGGCCAGATCCTCCTCGCCCGCCATCCGCTGTATCTCCAGCAGCCCGGAGACCACCGCGATCCCGTAGGCCGCGCCCAGGGTGACCGCGGCCGCCGCGGCCAGCCACGGTGAGCTCAGCGCGGCGTTCACCGCGCACAGCACGGCACCGAGCAGCATCACGGTCATCGCCACCACGGCGGCGTGCCCCTTGCCGGACCCCGCCCCCGCCAGGTGCAGCCGCTTGGCCACCGGCTGCACGGCCGCGCCGGTGCCCAGGGTCAGCACCGTGAGGGCGGTCGCGTACGCGAGACCCCAGTGGCCCACACGCGACGCGACCAGTTGCGGCATCACCGCGTACGCCAGTCCCGCCGCCCCGAACACCCAGGGCGCCATCGGCAGCACCACCAGCCGGAACCGCCGGCGCGCGGGCGCGGGTACGCGCAGGTCGTCCACCAGGCTCGCCAGCAGTCCCCGGGCCGGGCCGGTCGCCGCCCGGCGGCCGGGCGCCCGCGTCTCGGGCACCGTCAGCAGCAGCACCGGCACGGCGACGGTGACGAGGATGTGGGCGAGGTAGGGCGAGACCATGGGCCACGGCCCCCACTGCGCGAGGGCGCCGGCGACGCCCGCGCCCAGTGCGAAGCCCCCCGTCTGGCAGAGCGCGGCACGGCGTGCGGCCAGCCCGGTGTCCGCGCCGACGGACAGCTCCTTCACCCAGCTGCTGCCCACCGACATGGCGATGCCGACGGCCACGCCGGTGATCAGCCTGCCCGCGTAGATCGGCCAGGCACCGTCGGCGCCGAAGCTCAGCACCACGCTGGCGATCACGGACGCCACGGTCCCGAGCGCCAGGACCGGCCGACGGCCGCGCCGGTCCGACACCGGCCCGGCGAGCAGCAGCCCGGGGATCAGACCGACGACGTAGGCGCCGAGGAAGGCGTCCACGCTGAGCGCGGAGTAGCCGCCGAGCCGGCGGTACATCAACAGCAGAGGGGTGAACTGGTTGCCGCCCCAGCCGCAGGCGAACATCGCTGCGGCAACCGGACGCCACGAACCCGGACGGGGAGCGAAGGCAGGCGGCTCGACGACCCGCTGGGTTTCGAGCATGGTGATGACAGGTTCCTTGTGTGCGTGCTGGTGGCGGCGGCGCCGTTGCCGCCGGTCGGATCAGTGGCCGCTGCCGGCCTGCCCCGGCGAACCGTGGGTCGCGGCCAGGTGTGCGCGCAGGGCCGTCGCGAACGGCGCGGCCGCCCCGGCGACGAGGTGGGCGAGCAGCGTGTCGTGCTCGTCGGCCAGTACGGGCAGCCGTTGGGGCCGCAGCGACAGCGCGGAGACGCTCATCCGCCGCTGCCGGTCGCCGAGGGTGGCGTAGAAGCGGCTGGCGAGACGGTTCCCGGAGGCCTCGACGATGCCCCGGTGGAACGCCTCGTCCGCGGCCGCGAACTCGTCGACGCATCCGGTGCGCGCGAGGTCACGCTGCCGCGCGATCAGCTCCCGCAGCCGCGTCTCGCCGTCGGCCGTCAGACCGTCGCGGGCGATGCGCTCGGCCGCGGACTGCTCCAGTGCCTGCCGCAGCTCCAGCACGTCGGCGGCCTCCCCGGCGGGTACCGGCACCACGACCGCCCCGCGCTTGGGGTGCAGGGCCAGCAGTTCCTCGGACTCGAGGCGGAGGAAGGCCTCGCGGACCGGCGTGCGGCTCACCTGCACCCGCGCGGCGATCTCGCCCTCGCTGATCAGGGTTCCCGCGGCCAGCTCTCCGCTGAGGATCCACTCCTTCGTCGCGGCGTACACCGTCTGCGCCGCCGACGCACGCTCCTCTTTCCCGGCCATACCTCGACCCTACCACTCATAGATACAAGCCTGCATCCATGAGGGGCGCGGGTGCGCCGGCGGGCGCGCGGAGAACCCGCAGGTGCGACCAGTCGTCGGCCGTCTGCGGGTCTGCGGGTCTGCGGGCCTGCGGCTCCGGATGTCAGGTGTGAGGTGTCCGCGTCGAACACGGCGCCGGGGCGGGAAGCCGGACAACAGGAAAGGGCGCCGGCGCCGCGGCGGCCTCACCGCCGGCGCAGGTACTCCGCGCCGAGCGCCCGCAGCCGGTCGTGGACACCGTCGTAGGCGCGCGTGGCTCCGAGGAGGTGCCTGGGGAGCTTGGCGACCATCGTGTACTGGGTGTCGCAGACGTTCGCCGCCGGCGCCAGCCCCGCCTGACTGACCAGTTGGTAGGCGTCCAGCTGGTCCAGTCCGAGCAGGTCGGCCGTCCACCCGACCAGGTCGTGCTGGCTGATGCGGAAGGCGTCCTCCAGCGGGCGGGCGTGGCCCGTGCTCAGCAGGAAGTCGTCGTTCTCCAGCCGGGGTACCGCGGGAGCGCCTCCCTTGACGAGATCCACGGCCACCACCGTGTTCATGGCGGTCTCCACCGCCGTGCCGCACACCTCGCCCTCGCCCTGCCGGGCGTGGCCGTCCCCGATGGCGAGCATCGCGCCCTCGACGTTGACCCCGAAGTAGACGGTGGTTCCGGCACGCAGCTCGGGGGTGTCCATGTTGCCGCCGTGGACGCCCGGCGAGATGGACATCAGCCGCTCGCCCGCGGCGGGGGCGACCCCGACCGTGCCGTGCATCGGGTCCAGCGGGAGGTCCACCGCGAAGTCGCCCCTGGTGGCCTCGAACCGGCAGGTGCCGGACGTGGCGTCGATGGCGTAGACCCAGACCCGTTCCTCCAGCGCGGGGTGCAGCATGGCGGTGGTGTGGGTGGCGGTCAGCGCGCCGAAGTGCGGGAAGGTACTGGACACGCCCCAGTCGCGGGCCGGCGAGATGTCGACGAAGTGCACCGCGAGCGTGTCCCCGGGCTCGGCGCCGGCGACGGCGATCGGGCCGGTGACGGGGTTCAGGTACGGGAAGGTGCACACCCGGCTGGGCAGGTCCGAGGGCCCGCGCACCCGGCCGCCGAAGCAGTCCTCGGTGAACAGTTCCACGACGCTGCCGGGTTGTACCGTCGCCACGGGCGACCCGCCGCCGAAACTGTAGGCGTACCGCTCCGGGTCCGCGGGGACGCTGATCACCTGGGCGGGAGTGTTCATGCGGATCGTCTCTCCTGACGTACGGGAATGCGGGTGAACCCGGCGTACGGGATGCGGGTGAAGGCGGGCGGAGGGCCGGGCGGGAGGGTCTACGCCTTCGGCGGCGGGGCGGCCACGGGCTCCTCTGTGGTCCCGACGGCGGCCAGGTGCGGACGGCGGCCCGTCAGCAGCAGCGCCGCCAGCACCACGGCGCCGACGCCCAGCCAGACGAACCCCAGCCGCTGCGCGGCGATGTCCGCGTTGACCACGACGTACGCGAGGATGGCGAAGCCGATGGCGGGTGCGATCAGATGCCGCCAGTAGTCGCGGCTGCGCCGCCGGACCAGGTAGTGCACGACCACGGACACGTGCAGGACCAGGAACGTCGTCAGGGCGCCGAAGTTGACCAGGCTGCTCAGCAGCGTCACACCGTCGTCGCGGGAGTCCATGTAGAGGCCGAGCCCCAGGGAGACCAGCGCGGTGAGCAGGGTCGCGTTGACCGGTACCCGGTGCTTGGGGTGCACCCTGGCCAGGAACGAGGGCAGTTGCCGGTCCCGGGCCATCGCGTACAGCAGACGGGAGGTGGCGGCCTGGGCCACCAGCGAGTTGGCGAACCCCCAGGCCACGGCGGTGGCGGCGGCGGTCAGCGTGGCCAGCCACTCACCGGAGGCCACACGGGCCGCGTCGTAGAAGGCGGTGCCGTCGGGGTCGCCTCCGCTGATGAGCCTGCCGGGGTCGGGCACCAGCAGGGACGCCAGCCAGGTCTGGACGACGAACAGCACGCCCGCCAGCAGTAGCGCCGCCACCATCGAGCGGCCGATGGCGCGTGCGGAGTCCTTGTTCTCCTCGGCCAGTGTCGAGATGCCGTCGAACCCCAGGAAGCTCAGCACGGCGATGGAGACGGCGCCGAAGACCAGCGACCAGGAGAAGGTGTGCGCGTTGTAGACCGCCGTGAAGTCGAAGCCCCGGCCCTTGCCCTGCGCCAGCGCGATCACGCCGATCACCACGAAGACGGCGAGCACCACCAGTTCGGCGATCAGCATGATCTTGTTGACCCGCGCGGTCATCCGGATGCCGGTGTAGTTCACTGCGGTGTTGAGCACCACGAAGCCCGCCAGCCACAGCCACACCGGGACCGCGGGCACCAGCGAGTTCATGGCGATCCCGGCGATCAGATAGAGCAGCCCGGGCACCAGGACGTAGTCGAGCAGGATCATCCAGCCGGCCAGGAACCCGACCGGTGCGGCGATCCCGCGCCCGGCGTAGGCGTAGACCGAGCCGGACATCGGGAACGCCCGCGCCATCTGCGCGTAGGAGAGCGCCGTGAACATCATCGCCACCATGCCGACGGCGTAGGTCAGGGCGACCATGCCACCGGAGCCCTGGAAGACACTGCCGAAGATGCCGAACGGCGCGATCGGCACCATGAAGACCAGGCCGTAGACCAGCAGGTCCCCGAAGCTCAGCGAGCGGTTGAGTTCCTGACGGTAGCCGTAGCTCTGCAGCGAGCCGGGGGCCTGTCGTTCGGTCATCGCGTTCTCCTCACTGCCGGGTGCCCGCACCGCGGGGAGAGCGTACGGCGGGTTAGTTTCATATGGAAGTATTCGGGGCCGGGGAGGGTGACGGGAACGAGGTGACGACCCGCAACTCGGCACCCTCGGCGCGGGCCAGGTGCATCCGGGGACGCGACGGCCCCAGCGGCGCCGACCGCCACGCCTGCCGGGTGACCGGATCCGTCGCGTGCAGCAGCCGGCGCACCCTCAAGTGCAGTTGGCCGTCCGGCAGCAGGGCGCGGCCGGCGGCGAGCGCGGCGACCAGGTGGACGCCGTCGTACAGGCCCCGTGCCTGGGAGTCCAGCACCGGCGCCGCAGGGCCGCACAGCGCGCGGTGCCGCTCGGTCAGCGCCTCGGCCAGTTGACGTACCGGACCGAAGCCGGTGCACACCACTCCCGGCAGCCGGCTGCCGCCCTCGTGCGGAGGGATGAAGACATACCGGCACCCTGCCGCAGGCCACAGGCTCCACGGCCCGGTGGACGCTACTGTCGTGGAAGCCGGCCACGGCCTGGACCGCCCCCGCCCCGACCAGCTCCGCGACCTCGGCCGCCACCGTGCCCGGAGCCCGTCCGCCGTCCACCAGCACCAGCTCGAGCCGGCGTTCGGTCCACCCGCACCGGCCGATCCCGCCCCGGGCGTTCACCTCGTGCGCAGCCAGCAGGGCGGCGTCCACCGCGGACGGTCCGACCATCCCCAGTGCCCCGGACTGCGGCACCACCAGACACAGCCGGAACGCCGCCGGATCGTCCGGTTCGTACAGCGCCTCGAGCGGCTCGACCAGCCGCGCCTGCAGGTCCACGCCGGTGTCCACGCCGCGAGTATGCTCCGGGAGGCGGACGGCGGAGGAGGTGAGTACGCATGGCGAGCGTGCGACCGGACCCGAGCGCCCGACCGGACTGGGCCTCGGCGGCGCCCGGAACGAGCCGCAGCGCCCGCGGCGGCCGGCGCGGGCGGGAGCCCATGCTCATCGAGGTGCTCACCCTCGCCCAGCGACGCCTCGTCCAGCAGCTGGCCGCGGCACTCGACGAGGAGCACTGCACCGTCGACCAGTGGCGGGTCATGCGTGCCCTGGCCGACGGCGAAGGGTGCCTGATGGGCGAGCTGTCGCAGCGACTGCTCATTCCGCAGGCCTCGCTCACCCGCCTGGTGGACGCGCTCGCCGACGACGGCTGGGTCTACCGCCGCCAGTCCGACAGCGACCGGCGCCGCATCAGCGTCCACCTGTCCCGGCGCGGCCGGACCCGGCTGGCCCGGCTCGACGCGCTGGCCGCCGCCCATGAGTCGGCGCTGCGCGCCACCGCCGGCACGAAGGCTCTCGGCCCGCTGGTCGCCCACCTCGCGGCGGCCGGCCCGGGTTCCGGCTGACCCCGCACGGGGAGGCACCACCACCCACAGCGACGGGACACCCGAGCCCTGCCCCTCCTGACGTCGCACCACCGGCGCGTCGTCTCGGCGCGGTGTGCGGTTTAGGGCGTGGCCGTGTCCTGGAGGCGGCCGGTGCCGCCGGGCGGGACGGGGCGCCGCAGCCGGGCGGCCATGGCGTGCCCCAAGCCGTCGGGCCCGGTGTGGGCGCGCCGTGGTGGTGGAGACCGTCCAGGGCGAGGGCGGGGTCAACCCCGCCCGCCCGTCCTGGCTGCGCGCCCTGGCCTCCTGGGCGCCGGCACGCTGCTCGTGGTCGACGACATCGAGATGGGCTGCGGACGCACCGGACCGTTCTTCTCCTTCGAACCGGCCGGGATCGTCCCGGACATCGTCTGCCTGTCCAAGTCCATCAGCGGGTACGGGAGCCCATGGCCCTCACCCTGATGCGCCCCGAGCACGACGTGTGGAAACCCGGCGAGCACAACGGCACCTTCCGCGGCTACAACCCGGCGTTCGTCACCGCCGCCCGGGCACTGGAGCTGTTCTGGTCCGACGGCTCCCTGGAGGCCCGGACCACCGCGCTCGGCGAGCGCGTCGGCGGCGCCCTGGCCGGGACCGCCCGCCGGCACGGGCTGCCCGCCCCGCGCGGGCGCGGCCTGGCCTGGGGCCTGCCCTATCCTGCCGCAGTTCGTCCACGGCGGCGGCTCGGCAGCACGGCAGATCTTCTTCCTCGGCATCCTCGACGTCCTCATCGGCGTCGCCTACTGGTTCGCCCTGGTCGCCGTCGCCGCGCGGCTGCGAGCGCTGCTCGCCCGCCCGAAGGTCCTCCACCGCTGGGAGCTGGCGACCGGCTGGCTGTTCATCGCCATCGGCATCGGCGTCGCGGCGGCCGCCTGAGGGAGCCGAAAGGAGCCGGGGGAGGGATCCTGCCGGGTGCCGGCCCGTCCGGCGCGTGCGTGCGCGGCCGCGTGGCGGGCGCGCCGCCCGTGAGCACCGCCGGCGCTCACGGGCATGTCCTGCCGGCGACAGCGGGGTGGGCGGTGGCCGGAACGCTCCACGAACCCGCGCGCCACGGACGGCAGTTGCGGGCTCGGCCGTCGCTCCCCGTCGCCCTTTCCCGCGCCTTCGGGCGATTGGGGGTCGACGACGGACGACCGCCCGCCAGGGCCGCCGGCGGGGCCCGGCGGCGAACGGCCGTCACGGGGGACGCGCCGCCTCGCGTGCCGGCCGATGTGCGCCTCGCGCGGGTGCTGCGCGTAGCGATGTACGCACCCTGCCCGGCGGTGTCACGGCCGGGACGCCGGCCAGGCCGGGCCCAGGACGGCCGGAACCCCGACGTCCCGCTGCCCACGGCGTCGCGCAGGCGCGCGGCTGCCGGCCGGTCCGCCGCCGGAGCCGGTCACCCGCCGGTCGCCGAAACGCCCTGCGGACGGGAGGTCACCCGCGCGCGACGGGCCGGGCCGGTGCGGCGTTTACCGCCGCTCTACCGCCGCTGCTCCGTGATCCGGAGGGTGGGCACTGAGGGCGCCGTGCGCACAGTGCCCGGGGAGGCGAGGATGCCGGAAGTTCGGGAAGTGACCAGCGCCGCCGTCGCGGCGGCGACGGGGGCTGTCCCCGGCCGCCGGGACCGGGACGGTCCGCGGCCGTCCGTCCGGCACCCTGGGTGCACCTGCCGCCCGTGCCCCGGGTGCGGGCTCCGGTCGCCGGCCCCCGCCGCGGCCGGGCGCCGTTCCGTCGCTCCCGCTGCCTCGATGCGCTGCGTCACGTTCCCGCCCCGTCACGGTGACGTGGGTGCGGAGGGTGCCTCCCCCCACCGAGGACCGTCGTCGCATCCCCCACCACCTCGGTCTGGACCTGCCATGACATCGATTGACGACCCACGTGCCCACGGCGCGCACTATTCCT
The DNA here is from genome assembly GCF_053587115.1 of Streptomyces sp. NPDC003697. Taxonomy (NCBI): domain Bacteria; kingdom Bacillati; phylum Actinomycetota; class Actinomycetes; order Kitasatosporales; family Streptomycetaceae; genus Streptomyces; species Streptomyces sp. NPDC003697. Next base: position 8,693 of record NZ_JBSFNN010000106.1, on the reverse strand, counting down.
CGGGACCACCGCACGCGGCGGCCTCCCCCGGACGGCGGTCGGCGCCACCGGTCCGCGGCAATCCGTTAGACGGCCGGTTGTGCCATGACTGCGCCCTGCCGTACGGGAGGTACCTGCACCTGCACGTGCACCCGGCCGCCGCGGAGCTCGGCCGGGTCCGCAGCGAGGTCCGCGCGGTCCTGTCCTCCTGGGACTGCCCGCCGGGCGTCATCGACGACTGCGTACTGCTCTGCAGCGAACTGCTCGCCAACGCGGTCACCCACGGGCCGGCCGCCTCGATCGGCGTGAACCTGCTGCAGGCGGGAGAGAGGCTGCTGCTGGAGGTCACCGACGCGTCGGCGAAGCACCCCGTGGTGCGCCAGGCGGAACCCGACGACGAGCAGGGCCGCGGCATGCTCCTGGTGCAGGAGATCGCGGCGGCGTGGGGCTCGTGCCGGGAGCCCGGCGGCCGGAAGACCACCTGGTGCACGCTCCTCCCTCCCCCCACCGGCGACCCACAGCCCGACGTGTGACGTCGCCGCCCGCGGGCGGCGACCGCCTCCGCTTCGCCGCCGCTCTGCCGGTCCCCCGCACCGTGGGAGCGGCATCTCGCCCCTCACTCCATCGGATCGCGAGGCAGGATCTGTGAATGGTCGGACGACGCACCAGGAGAGCCAGGACAGCCGGCACCTGCCCGCGGTGCGGCACCTGCCGATCGCCCGCCTGTACCGGTGGGACGTCCACCGGATCTCGGACGGCCGGCACCAGGAAGGCCCTTCCGGCACCTGCACGACCGAGGACAGCGCCGGAGTTCGAGACGGCCGCCGTGCCCGGCCGCCGTGCCCGGCCGGCGGGCCCGACCTCCTCTACGGGGAGACGTTCATCCGCGGGCAGACCACGGTGGAGCCCGATCAGGTCCAACGGCACAAGCCGGCCTTCAACCTGATCCAGTCCACGGCCCTGTCCCCGGACCACTCGCGCGCGCTTCTGCGCCGTCTGAAAGAGAAACAAGCCAATGGACCAGCGTGAACTCCCGTGGCGCAAGAGCAGCTACAGCATGGGCAACGGCGGCAACTGCGTGGAGGTCGCGCACGCCGGAGGCCGGATCCACGTACGGGACAGCAAGCAAGAAGGCGGACCGCGCCTGACGTTCGCTCCCGGGCCGTGGCGGGCCGCCCTGGCCGCCGCCGTCGACGCCGAGTGAGGACGGGGCGACGGGGTCCGCGCCCGGGACGGGCGGGCGCGGACCCGCCGTCTTCCGCTACCCGTCTTCCTGCGGAGGGGCTCCGCCTCCCGCGGCGGGGTCGCGAAACGCCTCGGTGCGCGCCGGCTTCCACGCCGGCGCCGGCGCCCTCCGGCACAGCACGCACCCCACCGACCGGGCCGCGGCCCGCGCCTTCCGGTTCCTGGGGGTCGTGCCGGGGCCGAGCGTGAGCCTGCCGGCCGCGGCCGCGTTGCTCGGCGTGGACGGCCGGCGCGCGGAGGACGCCCTGGAACGGCTGGTGGACGCCCATCCGCTGCACAGTCCCGTGCCCGGCCGCTACCGGATGCGCGACCGGGACAGTCCTCAGGGCGACGCCCCGGACGACGCGGGCATCCGCGGAGGCAGCCCGGGCGCAGACGCGGTGCGGTGCGGGAAGCCGCCGCGTCCTCGCGCATCCGCCGCGCTGCGGCCGGAACCCGCCCACGCGCCCTGCCCGCCGAGGTGAGCCGGGCAGGAGTGGGCGGTACTGGTGAAGGCTCCGTCCGGTCCCCGGCCCGCCCACAGGCCGCACTGGCGGCCGAGGCTGCGACGGCAGGGCGACCGGGTCAGGGCGTGTACAGCTCCGGGCGACGGTCCGCGAAGACGTCGTTGTGGGCGCCGAGGCGCTTGTCCCGGGCCTGCGCGAGGTCGCAGGCGGCGAGCAGCAGCGCCGGGCCGTCGGTGGGCCGGTGCCCGGCGAGCGGGAACCCGTCCGGGTCGACGACGACGGAGCCGCCGGTCCAGGTCACCCCACGCTCCGCCCCCGCCCGGTCGCACACGGCGACGTACATGCGGTTCACGGCGGCGTTCGCCTGGACGCGCACCACCTCCGCGGGGCGTTCCCCCTCGGGCCGGGGGAAGAGGGGCCAGTTGACGGGCGCGCAGAGCAGTTCGGCCCCGGCGAGGGCGGCCCGGCGCACCCACTCGGGGAACTCGAGGTCGTAGCAGACCATGACGGCGATCCGGCCCACACGGGGCACGTCCACCACGGGGGGCGGCGCGTCGCCGGGGGTGAAGACGTCCTTCTCGGTGCCGAAGAGGTGCGCCTTTCGGTAGACGGCGCGCAGCTCGCCCGCCGGGTCGATCAGGACCGCCGAGTTGTACGTCCGGCCGTCACCGCCGCGCTCGGCGAGGCCCGCCACGACCGTCACCCCGTGCCGGCGAGCGGCGGCGGACCAGGCGGTGACGGCGGGCCCGTCGAGCGGTTCGGCCAGGGCGGCGGCCTCGGCGACGTCCGTGAACACGTATCCGCTGTTGGCGAGCTCGGGCAGGACGACGACACGGGCACCGGCGCCGGCCGCGGCGCGCACGGCGTCCTCGGTGGCGGCGAGGTTGGCGGCCGTGTCGCCCACGCGCAGGGCGACCTGCGCGCAGGCCACGGTCGTCGTCATGCGCTGCTGCCCTCCAGCTGGGCCTGTCCGGCTTCGGCGACCGCCCGCTCGGCTTCCAGGTCGATCCCGCGGGTGAGGACGTAGTACAGGGCGCCGCCGACCACGAGACCGACCACGAAGGAGACGTCGAAGCCTCCGATGGCCTCCGCGATCGGTCCGGTGAAGAAGGACGTGGTGAAGAACGGGATCATCGCCGCGAAGCCGACGACGTACGCGGTCAGGCCCTGCCAGGACCAGCGGCCGTAGATGCCGTTCTGGTCGAAGATCGCGGCGATGGCGTAGGTGCCGCGCCGCACGAAGTAGAAGTCGACCAGGTTGACGGCCGTCCACGGGATGAGGAAGTACAGCATCAGCAGGACGAAGTCGTTGAAGCTGCCGAGGTAGTCCTCGGGCAGCAGCAGCGCCACGACCAGGACGGCGAGCTCGATGACGACGATGCCGGTGACACGCGAGCGGATCGTGGGGCGCACCGGCCGGAAGGCGTCGACGGCGCTGGTGGTGGTGAGCATCGCGCCGTAGGCGTTCACGGCCATGATGGTGATCAGGGCGAGCGCGGAGACGACGACGGAGAACGTGCCGAACCCGGGCAGGATGGCGTTGCCGACCGCGCGCAGACTGCCGATGGCGTCCGGCGTGGGCAGCGACGACGCCAGCAGCGCGCCCAGGGACATCAGCCACACGGCGGAGAGCGCGGCACCGGCGTACGTCCACCAGATGACCTTGCGGGCGGAGACGTCGCGCGGCAGGTAGCGGGAGTAGTCGGAGACGTAGACCGCGTACGAGATCTGGTAGCCGGCGGCGGCGCAGAAGACGACGAGGAACGCCGACAGGGAGTGGCTGCCGGAGACGGCCGCCTGGTGGGGGTGGAGCTGGACGAGCGCGCCGACGGTGATGACGCCGAAGACGGCGATCAGGACGTACGTCAGCCAGCGCTGCACCAGGTGCAGCAGGTCGTGTCCGACGACGGCGAGCACGATCGCGACGGCGATGAGGATCGCGTACCAGGTGCGGGGCCCGCCGGGCAGCACGGTGGTCAGGCCCTGGGCGGCGAGGACGACGTTGAAGACGTTGAAGCCGATGTAGACGAAGACCACCGCCGCGAACGGCACGACGGCGCCGCGGATGCCGAACTGGGCCCGCGACTGGATCATCTGCGGCAGCCCCATGCGCGGGCCCTGGTTGGCGTGGAACGCCATGAAGAAGGTGCCGAAGCACGCGCCGAGCGCGACCGCCGCCACCGACCACACGAGGCTCAGCCCGAGCGACGGTCCGATGAACCCGGTCACCATCGTGGTGAGCACGAAGTTGCCGGTGAACCAGAAGGGGCCCTGGTGCCACACCTTGCCGTGGCGCTCGCGCACCGGCACGTAGTCGATGGATCGGACTTCGATCAGGCGGCCGGGCGACCCCCCGCCGTCCTCATGGCCCGCTGTCCGGGCGTCTGCGGGAGCGCTCATCGCGACTCCTCCCCTCTTGCCGGTGTACCGGTCCGCCGCTGCGAGCGGCATGGACACGCGCCGCGGGACTGCGGAACCGCGGTAGGTGGAACCTAGTCTTCCGTGTGTGTGCCACCGATCGCCCGGCAGGCGAATTTGCGCGGCGGGCGTGGACACCACGTCCAACCGGTGCCGCAGCGCCGCAGGGACACACTGGGGGCATGGCCCTGCTCGTCTCCGACCTCGTCGCCCTCCCCGAGCTGCACCTGACCGTCGTGGCGGGCCACGAGCACCTCGACCGCCCGGTGCTCGCCGCCCACGCGTCCGAGCTGCTCCGCCCCGGCCCGTGGCTCCAGGGCGGCGAACTGCTGATGACGATGGGGCTGCTCCTTCCGATGAACCTGGCCGCATGCAGCGCCTACGCCGACGACGCCGCAGCCGGCGGGGCGCAGGCCCTGGCGCTCGGACTCGGACCCGAGCTGCCCTACCAGGAGGCACCGGAGCCGCTGGTGACGGCCGCCGCGGAAGCCGGAATCCCCCTGCTCACGGTCGGACCGGAGGTGCCGTTCATCGCGGTGACGAAGACAGTGTTCGCCGCCCGGGCGTCCGAGCAGCGCGCCGCCGTGGAGAACGCCTTCGAGGCGCAGCGCCGCCTGACGGCGGCCGCCGCCGCCGGAGGAGGCCTGACCCCGACGCTCGAGGCATGGACCCGGGCCACCGGTGTGCGCGCCCATGTCACGGACCCGCTCGGCCGGGTCATCGCCGCCGACGGCGGCGGAGCGCAGGAACCGGACGACAGCAGCGCCGACCTGATCCGCCGGGTAGCGGCCGGCGGCATCCGCTCCAGCGCGGTGGCACCCGGACTGGAAGTACAGCCACTCGGCGCCCGCAGGCTGCGCGGCATGCTCGTGCTGGCCGGGGACCTCGGTCCCGACGCGCGCCTGCTCATCCCGGGGCTCGTCTCCCTGCTGTCGCTCGAACTGGAGCGCCGTCACCTCGCCGACGAGCCGGAACGGCGCCGCCGGGCCGGCATGCTCGGCAGACTGCTCGACGACGCCACCACCGCCGACCAGGCCGCCGACGTGCTCACCAGCGCGGGGCTGGCCGCGGACACGGTGTGCGGCGTCGTCGTCCAGGTGCCCGCCGGCGACCGTGGACAGGACAGCGCCCAGGCCGCGCGGGACATCGCCGCCGACCTCGCGCTCGCCGTGCCCGGCGGACTCGTCCGCAGCAGGGGAGGCCTGGTGGAGGCGGTCGTCGGCGCGGGACTCGACGTCGACCTCGTCATCGCCCACTTCGCACCGGGCTGCCCCACCGGCATCGGCTCGCCCGTCCCCCCGGGCGCCGCCCGCGCCTCCCTGCGCGAGGCCGCGGGTCTCGTGGAGCTCAGCCGGGACACCGGGCAACCGGTGCGGGCGCGCCGGGACCGCTCCAGCGGGCTGCTGCTCGACCTCGGCGATCGGGCCGCCCTCGCCGGCTACGCGGACGCGCTGCTCGGACCCCTCGACGCGGCCGACCCCTCCGGCTCGCTCACCAGGACCCTGACGACCTGGCTGGACAGCGGCAGCTCGTGGGAGGAGACCGCCCGCCGCCTGAGCCTGCACCGCCATACCGTGCGCAACCGGCTCGACAAGATCATGCAACTGACCGGCCGCCGCCTGGACAACGGTGACGACCGCTTCGACCTGTGGCTGGCGGTCCGCGCACGCCGCGCAGCCCACCGGGTCTGACCGCGTCCGCCTCTCCTGGCCCACGCCGCGTCCCGCGGGACCGCGCGCCGGCGGCCCGAGGCGCTCCCGCGGCGTGCGAAGCCCGGAGGGCGACCCGCGCCCCCGGGCCGCGGGGGAGGCAGCGAGTGGCCCACCCGTTCGGCCCTGACCGGATAGCAGCGTGCGGTGAGGTGTCACAGGCTGCATCAAAGGGGTCGTTCCGAGGATGGGAAATCCACTGACATGTCTCAACGACGACTGCCTGACCTCTTCAGGGCACGGTGGGTCATAGCAGCCGCACTGATGGTGGTGGCCATGGGCGCCGTGGTCAGCGCGTGTGGCAGCGAGGTCAGCGGTGCCACGGTCCGCAGGCAGGGGCCGGCCACCGTGGTCCGGCCGGCGTCGGCGAAGTACGTGCCCTGCGGCAAGCCACCGGTCAAGCTGGAGAAGATCGATCAGGAGTTCCTCGACGGACTCGCAGCGGCCGGTGGGCCACCGCTGTACGAACAGTCGTACGCGGCGGCCCGTGCGGTGCTGAACAAGGTACAGGCCGGCCCGGTGAGGATGCCGCCTGCGCAGGTCAGCCGGCGAACGGTACCCGGCGGCCCGACCGGGCCGGTCCCCGTCCACGTCGTGCGGCCCGCCGGCGCCAGGGGTGCTCTGCCCGCCGTCGTCTACCTCCACGGCGGCGGCTGGGTGCTGGGCAACTTCAAGACCCACGAGCGCCTGGTCCGCGAGATCGCCGACGGGGCACAGGCGACCGTCGTCTTCGTCGACTACACCCCCTCGCCCGAGGCCCGGTTCCCCGTCGCCGTCGAGCAGGGGTACGCCGTGGCCAGGTGGCTCGCCGCCCACGGCGATCAGATCGGCGCGGACCCCTCACGCCTCGCCGTGGCCGGCGACTCCGTGGGCGGCGCCATGACCGCCGCCCTCACGATCATGGCCAAGCAGCGCGGCGGCCCGCACTTCCGTCATCAGGTCATGCTGTACCCGGTGACCGACGCCGACTTCGACACGGCCTCCTACCTCCGCTTCGCGGAGGACTGCTGGCTCGCCCGGCCCGGCATGCAGTGGTTCTGGGACGCGTACGCACCCGACGTGAAGGACCGCGCCAGCCCGCTCGCCTCACCGCTGCGGGCTTCCGTGGAGCAACTGCGCGGCCTGCCCAGCGCACTCGTCGTCACCGATTCCGACGTGCTGCTGGACGAAGGCAGAGCCTACGCCGCCAAACTCCGCTCGGCGGGAGTGCCGGTCAGGACGACCCACTACGGTCAGATCACGCACGACTTCATGATGCTCAACGCGCTTGCGGACACCCGGTCCAACAGGGACGCCGTCGCGGAGACCACCGCGGTTCTGCGCAAGGCGCTGCACGCCCCGGCCGAACCTGCCCCCGGCAAGTGAGTGACTCCTCCCCAAGCGGACCCGGATGACGCGGGGCCGGTGCGGGAGCCGGGTGGCGGCGCGGCGGTCGGGCGACCGTCCCGCCGTCACCGGGCCCGACCGAGTCGGTCGTCCGCCGACGGGCCGTCAGTGAACCGTTGCGGAGGCGCCGTGCGTGCCTTACGGTTTACGCGCATCAACCCCACACCCGTTATGGGGAGTTGATACGGCGTGCCGTCCCTTCGAGGCGTCCTCGCCGGTACGCGAAACCGTCCGCGCCGGCGACCCCGTTGTCCGCACCGCCCCGTTCGGCGCCTGGACGGGAACCTCTACGACCTGATCCCCGCACACCCCGTGCCGCAGGCCCCGTAGCGAACCGGGCCTGCGGCTTTTCGCCGTGCGGCTCCGGCTTGCGGCGGGGGAGAGGCGTGGCGTGACCCACCGCGCCGGCCCCCGTGCTACGCACAGGCGAGCCCGTTCGACGTGACAGCGTCAGCCCACTCCGATCCGGAGGATTCAGTGGACCGCAGGACCCGACGACCCCTCTGCCGCGCCCTGGCCGCCGCCGCGCTCGCAGCCACCGCCGCACTCGCCGCGACGTCGCCCAGCGCCGTCGCGGCGGACAGCGGCGGCGGCGCGGGATCGGCCCCGCCGCCCGTGCCCCTGCGAGTGGCGACCTACAACATCCATGCCGGCGCGGGCCAGGACGACGTCTTCGACCTCGACCGCACGGCTGAGGCCATCCGGGACCTCGACGCGGACGTGATCGGTCTCGAGGAGGTCGACGTCCACTGGGGCGCCAGGAGCGAATTCACCGACGAGGCACGGGAGCTGGCCGGACGACTGCACATGCGGGCCTTCTTCGCGCCGATCTACGACCTCCCCCCGGCCACGCCGGGAGCGGAACGCCGGCAGTACGGTGTCGCGGTACTGAGCCGCCACCCGGTGCTCCACGCGCGGAACCACGACATCACCCGGCTGTCCACGCAGACCCCCGATCCGGTGCCGGCCCCGGGGCCGGGCTTCGCCGAGGTGACGGTCAACGTCCGGGGCACGTTCGTGCACGTGTACGCGACCCACCTCGACTACCGGCCGGACCCCGCGGTCCGGCGGGCCCAGGTCGACGACATGCTGGCCGTCCTGGCCGAGGACCGCGGACCGAAGGTCCTCGTCGGCGACTTCAACGCCGAACCGGCCGCGCCGGAACTGGCGCGGCTGTGGGGCCCCTTGGCCGACGCCGCCCCGAACGGCGGCAAAACCTATCCGGCGATCGACCCGGTCAAGCGCATCGACCTCGTGACCGTCTCCCCGGACGTCACCGTCGTCGGCGCGCACGAGACGCAGACCACGGCGTCCGACCACCGGCCGGTGGTCGCCGACCTGCTGCTGAGTCGTCGCGGCGGCTGAAACGCCGTGCGCCGAAGTCCGACACGGGCGGGTCACGACGGGTGGACGGGTGACCGCTCGGCCCGGCCGCCCGAGAAGACCGACCAACGACGACACCGACACAACCGCGGCCGCCACGGCGGCAGCCCACCAGGATTCGACCGGG
>NZ_JBSFNN010000105.1:0-19171 GCF_053587115.1 Streptomyces sp. NPDC003697 | reverse complement strand
CCTCATCGAGAAGACCCTGGCCACCGCCGCCGAGGAAGGCGTCGGGGACCCGCGCCAACTCGAACAGCTCCTCGCCCGCGCCGTGGCGAACTGGGTGTTTCGCACCCACCGCCGCAAACCCCTCATCATCCCCGTCATCATCGACGCCTGACCCACAGCCCGGGCAGGCGCCCGGGGGCGGACGCCGATGTGCACGAGGTGAAACTCGGCGACGAGTCGGTCCTGATGTCCAGCCTCGTCACCGGCACCGGGTCGGCCCGTACGAGTCGACGCCCGGGTTTCGCCCGGACGCGTCCGGGCGGCCCGGTGGCGAGCGCTGCGTCGGGCATCCCGCAGCGCCTCCAGCAGCTGACCTGCCGCCCGAGCAGCAACAAGCTGGCCCGAACGCCGCTCACCGCGCCAGCCGATCAGTGCTGGGGGCGCGGATGCGCGGGGAACGGGGGCGCCGCGGGGTAGCAGCCAATAGCGATCCCTCACGCAAGGGCTCGGGGCAGCCGCCTGAGCCGATCAGGAAGGCGCTCACCGGAGCCGCATACATCGCCCCGGCCCACATCACCGACGACAGCAGGGCTGTAGCGATCAGGCTTGCGGCTGACGGCGCCGTCCCCCACCGGGCCGACGCTCCTGCGATTGCACCTGCGGCCACCGCCACCACGACACTTCCTTCGACGGTTACGGCTTACTGCACCAGCGTGCAACGCACTCCGGGCATCCGCACCTGGGGCGTGCGTGGGCGGCCCGCCACCGCCGGTGAGGTCCACCGAGCCGCGGACCGGTCCCCGCAACGCCTCCGCACCCGCCGGGCCGGCGTCGCTTCCCCACCCTGCGCGCTCCGGGGTCGGACGGCGCGGATCGGGATGATGTGAATGAGTCACGGAAGCGCGCTCACGCAGAAGGCCCGCCACCTCTCCCACTGCACGGCATCAGCCATCGGGCCAGTGGTCGAGGGTGAGGAAGGCAAAGCCCTCGAAGTGCTTCGCGGCCCCGCTCGGCCGGGATGCTCAGGACGTCACCGGCGGCCCAGCGATGGGTGCCGGCGCCGCCCCCTCGTTTCCCGTCACTGCGGCTGGGCACTCGGTGGGCATGGGGTCGCGTCCGGTTCCGGTGCGAACCATCCTCGCCACCATCGGGCTAGTGCTCGCCACCTACGTCGTACTCGAGCTGGTGGTTCACGCTCGCCGGGTCTTGATCTGGGCGGTGGTCGCGCTGCTCTTGGCCGTCTCCCTCCACCCGGCCGTCGCGGCGCTGCAGCGACGGGTGCCGCGGTGCCGACGGTCGGTGGCCACCTTGCTGGTCTTCCTGGCTGCTGCAGCAGCCGTCGCCGCGGTGATCGCCCTGTTCGTCATTCCCCTGGTTCAGGAGGGAAGCAGGTTCGCCGATCGGCTGCCCGCGATGATCAGGGACGTCCGAGCCGGCCGCGGGCCCGTCGGCCACCTGCTGGAGCGGATTCACGTTCTGCAGTACGTCCAGCGGCATCACGGGCAGATCCAAGCGTTCGCTGCGGGGCTGAGCACGCCCGCCCTGAGATTCATTCGCGGTGCCGCGAGTACCGCGGCCGGGGCTCTCACGATTTTCGTCCTGGCTTATCTGATGGTCCTGGAGGGCCCCAAGGTCATAGACAGATCGCTGGCCCTCGTGGACGAGGAGCCCGCGGCCCGCATACGCCGCGTCGGTGCCGCGTGCGCCCGAACTGTCAACGGTTACGTGACCGGAAACCTGATGATCAGCTTCATATGCGGGCTCCTGACCTTCGTCATGCTGCAGGTTTCCGGAGTGCCGTTCGCCGGTCTACTGGCTGTCTTCGTCGCCGTGACCGACCTCATTCCTCTGGTGGGTGCCACCATCGGGGCGGTGGTGGCTTCCGCAGTAGCGTTCGTCCACTCCCTGCCGGCCGGCATCGGAGCCATCGTCTTCTTCATCGTGTACCAGCAGGTCGAGAACCACCTCTTGCAACCGGTCGTCCTGTCCCGGACCGTCAAGCTCAACCCCCTCACCGTGCTGCTGGCCATCCTGATCGCCACCGAAGTCGCCGGGATCCTCGGTGCCCTGCTGGCGATTCCCGTCACCGGCGTCATCCAGGTCATCCTCGGTGACCTCTGGGCCCATCGCGGCGGTCGGCGGCCGGGGCTGCCGACGCGGGCGGACAAAAGCCCCGAGAACACCGACCGGTCCGGCGACACCGAATGATCGCCACAGGACATCCCAGCCCCACGAGCACAGCGGGAGCGTTGCAGCTCGAGTTCTCCCGCACCGCTGCGGAACTGGAGTTTCTGCATTCGCAATGGGCAGCTATGCGTGAGCGGACGCCGGAGAGCGACGATGCACTCGTAACCCAGTGCCAGCACGTCATCTCCGTGCAGAACGAAGGCTGGATGGCGAAGTGGTCCGAGGACGCGCAGGGAGAAGTGTCCCGCACGGAGGATGCCCGATGAGAGCAGGAGTGCTCGTCGCCACGGGGCGGACCGTGATGCTGCTGTCGTCGCTGGGCATCGTTTACGGGTTCTTCCACGACCACGCTTGGATGACGTATCCCTGTATGGCGCTGGTGGGTGTGGGGTTCCGTCTACGTCAACAGGGCCGGCGGTGGGGGCTCAGGACTGCTCAGGAGATCACGGAACTGGCTGAGTCTGCCGACCTGGTGGTTGCCGAGGCGCCGTTCATCCTCTACCTGCGCGGCTTCGAAGTGGATAGTCGCACCCGTGGCATGCTGCCGCACGGTCAGTTGACTGTTCTGAACATGCCGAAGCTCAGCGAGGAAGAACTCCTGGTCCGGGCACTGTCCGATGTCGCGCCTGTGGTCGCGATCGGGGACCCCGCAGACGCGCTACCGCAACTCGGAGCGAAGCGCGTTTACTACCGCGAGCGTGGCAGTGGATGGAAGAAGGTCGCCAGTGAACTCATCCACACGGCGTCGCTCGTGGTCATCACCACCGGCGACTCCGGCGGGCTGGACTGGGAGTACGAGCACGTGCAAGCGGACCTTCCCCTGGAGCGGCTATTGATCATCGTGTGCGGGGACGGTCACCACTATGAGAGATTCCGGCAGCGGGCACGTGCGCGAGGCTATTTCCATCACCGCGAACTGCCTGAATGGCCCACCATGCTGTCGCTGTACGACAGAAGAGCTATCCGGGCGGCGGTCCGCTTCGAAATGGACGGTACACCGAGCCTGGAACCCCTCGTCTTCAACACTGGCTGGTCTTCCCGGACGTCGGCTCTGGAAACGTCGCTACGCAAGCGGGTCATCGACCGTTGGCGATCAGAGCTCGCAGATGGTCTGACAAGACCTTCCGGCAGTACCTGGCCATGCCGTTTCGAGGTATATGCCGACGGTTCCCAGGTACCCCTCGCGGTCCGAACGCAGAACCCACAAACCGGCGCTGTCACTCACAGGCCCGCCACGGTACGGGGCTTCGACGGCGAGGTCACCGCCTACGAAGACCACGTGGAGATCGCGTACAACAGGAAGGAACAAGGAAGTCTGAGAGCAACTCTGGGCAGTCGCAGATACCCGTATTCCTCCCTGACAGGAGTTCAGCTGGATCTCACGTCTCCCGTCGGACAACAATCGCTGCGTCTCACGGTGCGCGAGGGCGCTGACCTTCTCAAGCCCTTGGTAGATCACGTTACTACCTGGGAGGATCTGAACAGCCTGCTGATCAGGCCGGACGCCCAGAAACAGGCTGCGGCTGTATCTGAACAGATCGGCAGGCGCATCGTAGAGGCAAGTGCCCACACCCACGCGTTTGTCCACTCAGGTTCACAGCCATATGTCGCCGAAGGAAGTCATGGCTGGACGGTGTTCGATGGGGAGAACGTCAGGCTCTCCTTCAGCATCGCCGCTCCTCCGGCGAAGCGGGGCAGAAGCACCACGATCCCGCTCGCCGAAATCGCCGAGGTGCTGTACCAGCACCGCTGGTTCAAGGGCACCTTTAGGATCCTTCGTCGTGGCCGCTCCTTCTCTTCCCTCCCGGATCTGAAGGAAGACATCGACAGCATGGACTGCCTTCCTCCTCGCGAGCACTGGGTTGTCCTAGTGGCAGCGATCAAGACCGCTATTGCCAAGACTGATTTGTAGAACGTGGAGTTATCCGCGTCAACTGATCCGCGAGTCTTGACAATTACTCGACCGGGTGCGGGAGGACGGCTTCACCGCCCTCGTCGCGACACCCAACTGCGACCGGTCGTCTCACCAACGGGACTACGGCTTACAGCCGGTCCCCCATGGCGGCCGGTTCCGGAGGGTGCGGACCTCCGCCGTCCTTGATGTCCTGCTCGCAGGTTCGTCCGTCGTAGGACTGGTCATTGGGGACCAACAGCACTCCGGCAACCTGTTCAGGGTGCTGGACGGCGAGCCAGTCGTCGCCCGTGAGACCACCGTCCGGTCCGAAGGCCTCAGACGAATAGACCGTCTGACACCCCAACGCCACGCGCTCCTTGTCGACCGCGCAGGCGTCCACCGCAGGGCCGGATCTCTCGTCGGCGCCGTCGAAGCGGTAGTGGAAGTGGACCTGGTCACCTCCGGAGGGCACCTGCGGGTGGGGCTCGAGGCGCCAGTCGACGACCTCGGCGGTGACGCCGAGAGGCCGCCCAGACGTGTCCTCGACCTGCACCCTGGCACCGGCCTCACCGCGCTCGGCAGTCGTGTCGGTGCAGCCCCAGTGGGAAGAACAGCCGGACAGGGCGAGAATCACCAGAGCCGACACAGGACCGGCGACTATCCGTGCGGGGAACACCGAGTTGACCTCCAGTCAGGGTGGAGCGGAGCAGTCTGTCCCGGAGCATGGCGGCTGCGGGTGATGGCGACGAGCGCCTGCCGCGGTGAATCATCGCCTTCATCGCCGCCGGGATGCGGAGGCCCCGCCCGTACGTGACGCAGCCCACAGGAACTCCTCGCGTGGCGTGGAGAGAAGTGGTCGCGAGGAACTCAGAGAACGATGTGCGCCGCCGCGTGCGCGAGGGGGATCGTGAGGCGTTCGCCTGGTTGTAAGAGAGCGCCGGACGGGGGAGGGCACCGGCTCGCGCCCGCTTCGACGGCTGAGTCCCGGGCGGCTCCTCGCCCTCACATCAGATCCGCTCAGGCACGTCCAGATGACTTAATATCCAATTGAGTTGCTCCGTCCCCGACGAACGGCAGGCACCTATGGGCATCCGCATCCGCATCGAGGACGACGCCGACGAGCAGGCTCTCATAGACCTGCAGGACTGGCTGACGGACGACCCGGACACCAAGTCGCTCGCCGTGACGCCGGTCTCCGGGCAGGGTCCGACGATGGGGGTGCTGGAGGCTCTCGACATCGTCCTTGGCAACGCCACCGACCTGGGCTCGTTCGCCGTCGCCTACGCCACCTGGCGGCTGGCTCGCCGTGAGAGCGGCGACGGTGACGGCGACGGCGCCCGTGTTCTGCGGCACGGGAGCGTCACGGTCGACGTCGGCCACCTGAGCGCCGACGAACTCGCCGCCCTGCTGCGGCGACTGGAGAGTGGGGACGGCCAGAACGAGGCTTCCTCCCCGTCATGACCGGACCTGCCGCGTCGCCGCCCGTCGCCGCAGCGCAATCCCGTGCCGTCCTCCTCGGCGTGCACGAGTACGACACCTTCGGCAGCCTCGACGGTGTCCGGCTGACCACACTGGCTCTGCGCGAGCAGCTCCTCGCCCCGGACGTCGCCGCCATGACCGACGAAGAGTGCGTGCTGCTGCCCGCCGACAGCGACCCGCTCGACGCCCTCGACGCGGTGCAGCAGGCGGCCGCCGCGGCGCGCGGGCTTCTCCTCGTCTACTACGCCGGCCATGGTCATATGGCCCGGGACCAGCGCACCCTGTACCTGGCTACCAAGAGGTCGGACGCGCTACGGCCCCACCGGTCCATCGAGTACGCCAGGATCGGCGAGTACGTGGCCCGTTCTCCCGCACAGCACAAGATCATCATTATCGACTGCTGCCACAGCGGTGCCGCCCTGCCCATGGACGACGGGACCGCCGAGGTGCCCACGGCAGCCTTCGACGTCGACGGGGTCTGCGTCCTCACCTCCGCCGCGAGAACGAAGAAGTCCCTCTGCCTGCCCGAGGGGAGCCTGTTCACCCTCGAACTGGTGAGAGTCCTCCGTGAGGGGCTCACCGGCCCCCTTCCCGACAACCGCCGAGGCGAGGAGCAGCCGCACCTCCTGGCCGCCGACGTGCACCACACCTTGCGGGAACGACTGAGGGGCCGCCGCGTCGACGGCCATCCCGTCCCCGCGCCCAAACTGCTCAGCCAGGACGCCGGTCACCGCATTCCCCTACTGGTCAACCGGGCGTTCACCGGTGTCACCGCCCGGCCGCCCGCAGAGGTCCGCGCCGCACCCTCGGAGGCGGCCGGGAGCCGGCTCACCGCCGTCGTGGAACAGCGCGCGTTTGTCGAGGGCCTGGGTGGCTTCAAGAAGTACCTCACCACCGAGCACCTGCCGTTCGTCTCGCCCGGGGCCGGCCACCGGGCCGATCCCCGGCAGTTGTTCGAACGCCTCAAGAACCGCCCGGACCGCGGCATCCTGCTGGTGGGCGCGGCCGGAACGGGCAAGACGCGCACCGGTATCGAGGTCGGCCGGATCGCCACCGCCCCCGAAGAGCAGTGGCGCGTCTTCCACGTCCGATCCGGCCAGGACGTCTCGGTCACCGGGGAGATCAGCCAGCAGGTCCTCGCGGGCACCGGCCCCGCCCTGGTGGTGATCGATTACCTCAACGACTACATCAGCATCAAGGACGAGGAGTCCTCGCTCGACCTGGCCGCCCTGCGCCACCGGCTCCTGCCCGAGGCACAACGGCTCGGCATCCAGGTGGCGTTGCTGGCCTCCGTCCGCCCGGGCTGGCTCGAGAAGGCCGACACCTCCCGGCTCCACGAACTGTTCGACGAGGTGGAACTCCGGCAGGACGAGGACTTCCAGCGGGCGATAGCCGACAACGCCCTCAACCAGCTCGCCCCCACCGCCGCGGCGCGGCTCGGTATGGACCGCGTGCGAAAAATCTGCGGACGCCGCCCCATCATCACCCTGCTGGTGGCCCGGGAGCTGGAGCGCCGGGTCGTGAAGGGCCTGCCGACACCTCGCCCGACCGGCCTGCGCTCCGACGGCGACCTCGCTCAATGGCTGGAGAACCGGCTGAAGGAGGACGACCTCGCCGTCGCACGCAAGGAGCACACGCTGCGCCAGGTCGCCGCCTCCGCCGACCTGGTCGCGGCGGCCGCCGCCGCTGCCGCCTGCCCGCAGTCCCGCCCCCAGGTGGTCGCCGCCGCGGCGGCCGCCCTCGCCCAAGCCGGCGAGGATCCCGCCGACGCGGACTCCATCGTGGACACCCTCCTCGACCTCAGCTGGCTGGAACCCGAGGAGGACGGCGAGATCCTGGCCGTCGCACACGACGTGGTGTGCGACCAGCTCGTCGAATCGGTCATCAAGCCCGGCCGCAACGCCCGCCCCGACCGGATACGCACGACCGCCCTCCTCGAAGGCGCCCTCACCCACCCGCGCACCGTCGGCCGCTACGCCACCCACCTGGGCCGGCTCATGCACGACCTGGCCCACGCCTCACGTGCCGACGCCATCGCCGCCACGCTCGACGCGTGGTTCACCCGCAACGCCGAGGCGATCGGCCGCCTGATGCTGACCGACGCCAACGTCGGAAGCTACGCGCTGGGTGCCCTGTGTTCCGGCCCTCCGTGGTCCCAGGCCGTCGTCGACACCTGGCAGCAGGTGGTGGCCCCTTGGCTCGACCGATACAGCCACCGGGTGGGAGCCCGTCACCTGCTGTACCGCGGACTCCGCAACCTGCCCGCCGGAGAAGGGCACCTTCTCACCCCCATCGCCCAGCGCTGGCTCGCCGCCCACGGGCGGCGTCAGGAAGCCGGCTACGTCATCGAGACGCTGCTGCGACGAACCGACGTGCCGCAGGCCGAGCGGCGGGCGGCCGTCGAGTACGCCGCCGCATGGCTGTCCCTGCACGGCACGCTCCCCGACGCCTCTTTCGTGCTGCGTCCCCTGCTCACCGACCCGGACCGCTCCCCGGAGCAGGTCCGGAAAACCGTCGCCATGTGCCTCGCGTGGCTGGAGCAGCACAGGCTGACGCGCAGGGCTGCCCTGCTCCTGCTGCCCCTGGTGGCCCGCACCGACCTCGACCCCGACGACAACGCCCGCCTCCAGTCCTTGGCCGTGGAGTGGCTGAGGGAACACATCGTCAGCCAGTTCTCCGACAACGTGCTGAGGGCGCTGTCCAACCGGCCCGACCTCGGCGAGGAGCGGGTCCGGGACGTCGTCGGTCTCACCGTCGCCTGGCTGGACCGGCACGGCCTCACCCTGGACGCCTCGTTCCTCCTTCGCAGGGTCCTGGTCCGCACCGATCTCACCGATACCGAGACCAGGCGCATCATCGAGCATGCCATCCGGTGGAGCGCCGCCCACCTCGACAGCGACAAAGCCGACTACATACTGAACGCCACACTCGCACGAACCGAGCTGACCGGAAGCGAGACCCGGCAGACCCTGGACCTCGCCGTCCAATGGCTGACCCGGCACCCCGCCCTGCTTTCGGCCAGCTTCCTCCTCGGCCACCTGCTGCAGCGCGGCGACCTCCCGTCCGGCCACGCCGACCTCGTCATCGGCTCCGCCATGACCTGGCTGCACGCGAACTCCACCGCCCCGACCGCCAGCTATGTGCTGCGTCCCTTGCTGACACACCCCGGTTTCTCACCGGCCGAGGCCACGTGGGCCGTCGACGTCGCGCTCGAATGGGTCACCCTCCACCAGGAGACCGGCACGGCCGGACACGTCCTCGCCCCGCTGCTGTCCCGCACCGACCTCACCGAGGAACAGGCCCGCCGGACCATCGCCCTGAGCTTCGCCGACCTCCGTCTCGTCACCACCGCGGCCAGCGCCAGTTTCGTGCTGCCCGCACTGCTGGCCCGGCCCGACCTGACCGGCGAGGAGTCCGCGGAGGCCGTCGACCGTGCCGTCCAGTGGCTGGCCTGTCACCCGACCGTGCCGGAGGCCCGGTTCCTGCTGGAGACCCTGCTGCAGCGCACCGATCTCGCTTCCGAGCAGACCGGCCTCCTGCTCTCCTCCGCCATGGCGTGGCTGGGTGAGCATCCCAGTGTGCCCGCGGCCGGCCATGTGCTGCGTCCCTTGCTGACACACCCCGGTTTCTCACCGGCCGAGGCCACGTGGGCCGTCGACGTCGCGCTCGAATGGGCCGCCCTCCACCAGGAGACCGGCATGGCCAGTCACGCCCTCGCCCCGCTGCTGTCCCGCACCGACCTCACCGAGGAACAGGCCCGCCGGACCATCGCCCTGAGCTTCGCCGACCTCCGTCTCGTCACCACCGCGGCCAGCGCCAGTTTCGTGCTGCCCGCACTGCTGGCCCGGCCCGACCTGACCGGCGAGGAGTCCGCGGAGGCCGTCGACCGTGCCGTCCAGTGGCTGGCCTGTCACCCGACCGTGCCGGAGGCCCGGTTCCTGCTGGAGACCCT
This sequence comes from Streptomyces sp. NPDC003697, assembly GCF_053587115.1. Classification (NCBI taxonomy): domain Bacteria; kingdom Bacillati; phylum Actinomycetota; class Actinomycetes; order Kitasatosporales; family Streptomycetaceae; genus Streptomyces; species Streptomyces sp. NPDC003697. Next base: position 9,680 of record NZ_JBSFNN010000105.1, on the reverse strand, counting down.
GCTGCAGCGCACCGATCTCGCTTCCGAGCAGACCGGCCTCCTGCTCTCCTCCGCCATGGCGTGGCTGGGTGAGCATCCCAGTGTGCCCGCGGCCGGCCATGTGCTGCGCCCCCTGATCTCACACCCCGGTTTCTCACCGGCCGAGGCCACGTGGGCCGTCGACGTCGCGCTCGAATGGGCCGCCCTCCACCAGGAGACCGGCATCGCCGGACACGCCCTCGCCCCGCTGCTGTCCCGCACCGACCTCACCGAGGAACAGGCCCGCCGGACCATCGCCCTGAGCTTCGCCGACCTTCGTCTCGTCACCACCGCGGCCAGCGCCAGTTTCGTGCTGCGCGCACTGCTGGCCCGGCCCGAACTGACCGACGAGGAAGCCGGACGGGCCGCCGGTCTCGTCGTCCAGTGGCTGACCCTCAACAGCGCCGAGCCTGGTGCGTTCTACTTGCTGGGCCGTACCTTCGCCTTCAAGGCTCTCCCCGACGGCCTGCGCGACGCCGTCCTCACCGCGGCCAAGACCTGGCTGGCCCACAACGCCACCACCCCTGAGGCCCGTCTCGGCGTGGGGTACCTGCTCCAGAACAGCGGAATCAGGACGGGTGACCGGCGGCTCGCCATACTTGCCATGGACGCCGCGCGGATGTCCATCGCCACGCCGGACATCTTCCACACGCTGCTTGCGCTGATCTCCTCCAAGCATCTCCCGCCGGAGATGAGCGCCGAGGCGACACGGCTGTCGGTGCAGTGGCTCTCCCTGCACGGTGACTCCTACGAGCCCGCGCAGCAGGTACTGGTGCAGTTGCTGAAACGCAGGTCGGTGTCGGACGAGGAGGCCCGTACGTCGGTCCGGTACTCCCTTCGGTGGCTGGAGCGGCACGGGGACCGGCCGGATGCCCGACAGGTGCTCAGGCTCCTCGTGCGCTTCGTCTCGCTGCCTGCCGAGGACCTCCCCGCCGTCGTGGACCAGGCTGCCAGGTGGCTGGAGATCCACCACACCGAACAGGACGCCGCCGACCTGCTGCGCCGGCTGCTCATCCATCCGCGCCTGACCACCGGACCGGCCGCGGAGCTGGCTCTCGGCTATGCCGAGTTGTGGCTGCGGCACCACGCCACCGCGCCCAACGCATGCCTGCTGCTGCCGTCCGTGCTCACGCATTCCCGGCTGAACGCCACCCAGACTCAGCAGACCCTTACGCACACCACCGCGTGGCTGCGTCACAACGCCACTTCTCCTTCGGCGAGCTACGTCCTGCCACCGCTGCTCGATCGCACCGAGCCGGGCACCGCCCAGGCGCAGCAGGCCCGCGAGTGGGCGGTCGCATGGCTGGAGCACGACCCCGCGCTGTGGCAGACGGTCTTCGTCATGCGGGCACTGCTCGGCCGCGACGATCTCGTCGAGGACCAGCTCGCGCGGACCAGAGCGGCGGCCTTCACCTGGCTGGGGCGGCACGCACACCGCCGCAGCGCCGGGTCCGTGATCGCCGCACTGCTCCCGCGCGCGGACCTGTCTCCCGCCGAGGTCCAGGAACTCGCCGAAGCGACCCTGACCTATGCGGCGAGCCGTGCCGGCAGAGTGGCCGGGGCTGCCGCCGGGTCGGCCGAGCCCGCGGCCGCCGAGTGCCTGACACTGCTGCTGCGCCTGCCGTACCTGAGCGAGCCGCACCGGACCCGGGCGGAGGACGCACTGCGACCAGTGCTCTGACCGGGAAGGTTCGCCGGGGCGACCGTCCGGGCGGTTGGATGTACGGCGACGTTCGGTCCGGCTGCTGGGGGTGTGGTGGCAGAGCCTGTCCGTGTGCGCGGACTGACCGACCAGGAGGGGCAGAAGCCGCAGCAGATCGTGCGTCGGGGCAGTACCAGTTCGGTGCGCTACCGGCGCGCGATGATGCTGCCGGCCTCGGCCGGCCGCAAGAAGGGTGCCGCGAACACCCTGGCCGCGCTGAAGTCGATCCGTGCCGCCCGCCCCGACGGGTCCCCGATCTACGTGATTCTGCCCTCATCCGTAGTGAGAAGGCCATCCGCTGGGGCGGCAGGCCGGCCCCTCCAGGCCGGAGCCTGGCCCAGCCCGACGAGAACCCATGCGGTCACAGCACTAGCGTCGGCAGCGCATCATCGACATCAGCAGCCTGTGGGTCTCGTCGTCGGCGGCGACCACGAGCCCACGACCTGCCTCCCCCATCGGGGCACCGTCGATCCCGGTGACAACGCAGCCGGCAGCCCGGCACAAAGCGATGCCGGCCGCGAAATGCACGCTCCTGGAGAGGTCGCCGCCATCGGTGACATACGCGGCGCGCTTGCCGGCAGCCACCCAGGCCAGCGCCAGCGTCGTGGATACGACGCGCGGCCGGAAACGTTCGATGAACCCAGGGTGGGCCAGCAGTTCCACAGCCCGGAATCCCGGCGCACTCGGGAACGGCGGATCCAGGTTGACGTCCACCAGTCGGCTGGCGGGCGTGGGCGTCAGCAGTGTGTCGTCGGCCCCGTCATGCCGCGCCCAGGCGGTCGCCGCGTCGGTGAAGAAGACCTCGCCGCTGAACGGGTCGGCCACGGCCGCCGCCCCATCGCGCAGCGCCACGTTGACGGCCACCAGCATGTTGCCGACGGCGTAGTTCAGCGTGCCGCACAGGGGATCCACCAACCACTGGCGCAGAGCGTCAGCGGAGCCCTGCTGCCCGCCTTCCTCGCCGAGCACCGCGTCATCGGGCCGTGCGGCACGGATGACGCCGAGGATCGCCTTCTCGGCCTCCACATCGGCGGCGGTGGCAAAGTCCCCGGCACCCTTGTCGATGCGGTCGAGTCGCTGACCGTATATGGCGCGGACCACGTCCGCGCCGGCCCGCGCCCCGGCTATCGCGACTGCGGCGTCGTCGGAGCTCGCATATGAGTCGATCACGCCGTGCAGACTATCGAGCGAAGCTACCGCCCCGGTGGACCTTCCGGTCGGAGCACTGGCGGTGACATCCGTTCTCCGAGAGCCTCCGCCGCACCGCGCCGACGCACGGCGATACCCATGGTCGTCGGGGCGACCGGCACGGCCGGTGGGTGGGAAGGCCCACCGCCACCCGGCGTGCTCGAGGCCCCGTCGGCGTCTTCGCGGCTCAGAGCCCGGTCGGTCCCTTCGCGGCCGGCGGTGAGGTCGGACGGGTCGGCAGCGGGGGTGTGCGGCGCGGCGGTGGCCTCGGAGGCATCCGCAGGCCGAGTCGGGCGAACGTTTGGAGGTGGGGCCGGCTGCGGCGGCGCACTCATGACGCAGTGGGCGGCCGGCGCAGGATGTCGTTGGTGATGTCCGCCAGCGACCTGCCGGTCCGGAAGGCCTCCGCGCGCATCAGGGCCAGCGCGTTCTCCGGGCTGAGCCCCTGGCGGGAGACCAGGGCCGCCATGGCGCGCGCCGTGTCGAACCAGTGCGCCCGGACGACCTCCTCCGGCTCCCACGCCGGGGCCCGGGTCCCGGTGACAAGCGTCTCGCGGATCCCCAGGAGGGCCGCCGACACCGCGTCGGCCACCTCGGACGCCTGCTCCAGCGCCTCCGCGCCGAGCGCGTGGGGGCGGAGAGCGAGCAGGTCGACCGATCCGAGGACGTAGTCGCCGAAGAAGAGGGGAAGTGCGTACACCGAGCACACGTGCGGCAGTCTCTCCCGCATGGTCGCCCCGAACAGCGGCCACGGCGTCAGCTCGTGACACAGATCGTCCACCGCCACCGTCTCCCCGCTCTGCGCCGCGGCGAGGCAGGGGCCCTCCAGGACCGTGAACTGGACCTCCTCCAGCAGCAGCGCGTCGTCGTTCGAGGCGGCGACCAACTGCCGCGACGGGGTGTCGGTGAGCAGCGACAGCGTGGCGCCGTCCACACCGAGGCCCTTGGACACCGCCGCGCACACCCGCTGCGGGACCTCCTCGGCCCGTGCGCCCGCTGCCGCCTCCGCGACCATCCGCGCCGCCCTCGTCCCACCGGTCGTCATCCGGCCCTCCGCTGCCGTGGGAGATCCGTGACGCGAGGCGCGAGACCGGTCCGGCGCGGGCGGCCCGTGGGGTGCCGCGTCCCCGTTGAGTGCTGCTGAGGGCCCATGCAAGGGGAGTACCCGGCCACGTCGCCGCGACGCGTGGGTGGTGCACGGGCCTCCCACGGCAGAGGAGGGGGACACGGCCCGTACGGGGTGGTGGCGGGCGGACGTCGGCGTGGTGGCGGGCGGGCGGCGACGTGCGGTCGGCGGCGGCCGCCCCGGTCACGTGTCCACGTCGGCGAGGATGTCCCCGCGGGCCCCCGCGGCGATCGCGCAACCAGCCGCACGCCCCACCGGACCCGCCCGGTCCCGGCTACCCGGTGGTGAGCGCCTTGCAGTAGACCGTGGAACTGCGCCGGACCGTCATGCCGATGCGCTCGTACAGCGCCAGCGCGCCGGTGTCCGAGTGCGTCCACAGCGTGCAGCCCCGCTTGCCCTTCCGGTGGAAGGTGCGAAAGGCCTCCCGCAGCAGCAGGCGAGCGATCCCGCGGTTCCGCTGGTCCCGGCGGACCGCGACCCGCTCGACGTACCCCTCCTCGTCGCCGGGGACGTCAAGGGACAGCACCGCGCCGACCATCCGGCCGCCGGCGAAGGCGACCGGGGAGGCCTCGGGCGCGAACGTCGCGCGGTCGACCGTGTGCCGGGCCCATTCGTCATAGGTCTTCCGCCGCTGCTGCCACTCGTCGAACGCGTCCTCGGTGAGCCGGTACGCCGCCTGCGCGTCGCCGGCGCGGAAGGCCCGGACCGTGACACCCGCCGGCGGCTCGGGCACCTCGGGCTCGACGGGCGTCGCGATCTCCAGCAGCCACTCGGTGACGAGCCGGGAGTACCCACTGGACCTCAGAAGCGCGATCGCCGCACGGTCGTCGTCGGGCACCGTCTGGGCGAGCCGGTCACTGCCCAGGTGCCGGGCCCGTGTCTCCGTCCAGGCGAGCAGCGCACCGCCGAGGCCCCGCCCCGTGTGACCGGGATGCACATGGGCCGTGGCGCGCCGGCCCTTCACCCAGCCCCAGCCGGCCAGCTCGCCACCGCGGTCGTGGACGAGCACCGCGTCGGACTCCAGGTCCAGGCCGGGCATGCCGAGATCGGCGGCCGTGCGGTCGGAGCCGGTCGCGGCACGGCCGTGGAGCTCGTACTCGCACGCGGTGACCAGGCGGCGGACCGCGGGGGCGTCGGCGGTGGTCGCCGGCCTGCTTCGGTAACCGGCCGGCAGCCACGTGGATGAATGACCAGACATGGGTGAACCCTGCGTCATCCGTGTCTCCCTGTCGACCTGATGGCCCGACCGGCGGTGTGGCGGCCTCGGTCCGCGGGGCTGCGGGCAGAATCCTCCTCGCCGGGTTCGGTACGGCGTGCGCCGCACGGACGTCCGTCCGCTCCCAGGGGCGCCGTGATTCGGTCAGGTCATCTGCCGGTCGGGACGGCATCCTGGTTGATCCGCCAGGGGGAACCACGCGCGCTCCCAGCCCCAGCGGTGGCCGGAATCCTTCCGCCGTGGACAGACTCGGGGGCAGACCCGTGCTCGTCGACCACGGCGGGGTACCCGCCGGCGCACGAGTTGCCCTGCCCCCGGGAGGCACCCCCCAATGACCTTCAACCCACTCGAGCAGCGGGGCATCCCGCTGGACCGTCAGCTGCGCAGCTGGCGCGAGCTGAACGTCCAGCCGATCGACCCCGACCGCTGTGACCCGTACACCCGCTGCCGGATCATCACCATGAACGGCATCGAGGTGGAGGCGATCCTCTTCAGCCACCAGCTCGCCCGCAACACGGCCGACATGGAGGTGAAGCGGCAGCTCGCCAGGACCCGCTACATCGAGGCGCAGCAGCAGAAGGTCGTGAACTGGCTGCTGCCCGGGGTCTCCTCGGTTCTGGAGACGACGATCGCCTACGAGCAGGTCGCCGTCGACCTGACGGCGTGGGTGGCGCGCATGGAGCCGGACCCGTACCTGAAGCAGGCGTACCAGTTCGGCGTGCTGGAGGACTTCGACCATCTGTACCGGTACGCCAACCTGTACGAGATGATCGAGCACCGCAAGGCGGAGACGATCGTCGACAACCTCACCGAGGTGATGCCGGGACGGCCCACGAAGTACCACCACCGCAACCCCGTCGACAACGTCCGCGACCCGTACGACAAGGACACGACGAACCCGCTGTCGAAGCTGCACGCACTGACGATCATGTCGGCGGAGCAGCAGACGATGAACTTCTACATGAACACCGGCCCCACCTACATGGAGCCGATCGCCCGCCGGCTCTACCAGGAGATCGGGCTGATCGAGGAGGAGCACGTCACCCACTACGAGTCGCTGGTCGACCCGGGTGAGACGTGGTGGGAGCAGCTCGTCAACCACGAGTACAACGAGTGCTACCTGTACTACTCCTTCATGGAGCAGGAGAGCGACCCCAAGGTCAAGGCGATCTGGGAGCTGCACCTGAACATGGAGCTGGAGCACCTGCACCTCGCCTGCGACCTGATGCGCCGTCACGACCGGCGCGACCCGAAGGAGGTCCTGGCGCCGGAGCTGCCGAACGTGCTCACCTTCGAGCCGAACAAGCAGTACCTGCGCGAGCTGCTGGACACGCAGATGGACCTGACCACGCTCGGCGCCGGGTACGTGCGCGAGGCGCACGAGCGGTTCGAGAGGATGCAGGAGCAGATCCACGGGGGCGAGGAGCCGCCGAGCGAGCGGGTCATGGCCGAGCACGACGCGATGTTCGGCCGCGAGTACCGCCTGCAGTCCGAGGGCGAGCACCCCGACCCCGCCATGCGGGAGAAGTGAGACGGCCGCACATGACCGAGCTGCACACCCCTCAGGCCGGTGAGGACCGGGCCGGGGACATCGACGTCGTCGCCCTGCTCATGCGGCAGCACGGCGACATCCGCAACCTCTTCGACGAGGTGGAGCAGAGCGGGGGCGAAGCGCGCCGTACCGCCTTCCGCCGTCTCGTGCGGCTGCTCGCCGTGCACGAGACCGCCGAGGAGGAGGTCGTCCACCCCTTCGCCCGGCGCACGCTGCCGGGCGGCGGGCAGGTGGTCGAGGACCGCCTCACCGAGGAGCGCAAGGCCAAGGAAGCGCTCGCGGCCCTCGACGACATGGACACCGACGACCCCGGCTTCCTGCCCGCGCTCAGGGCCCTGCGCGCGGACGTCCAGGAGCACGCTCGCGCGGAGGAGCGCTACGAGTTCACCCACATCCGCCGCAGCGTCGACGTCACCACGCTCGCCGCCATGGCCAAAGCCGTCAAGGCAGCCGAGGCCATGGCCCCGACCCGGCCCCACCCGGGGGTCGAGTCCGCCGCCGCCAACGTGACCGTCGGGCCGGTCGCGGCCCTCGTGGACCGCACGAGGGACACCGTCCAGAAGGTCATGAGCAAGGGCTGAGCGGCGCGCCACCTCCGCCTGCGGGAGCCCCGTCCCCGGCCCGACGTGCTCCCGCAGGCGGCCCCCGGGCCGGGGAACCCCGCGGCCCGGCGGGCGGGCCCCGACCCCGCCGAGCGGCCCGCCGGCCGCCGTGCCGCGCGGCGCCGCCGGGGGCGGGCCGGGGCGGTTGCGGGTGGCGATCACCACGGTCACCCTGCCGGACCACCCGCTCGCCACCGGCAGGGCCGGCGACTCCGTCGTCATGGTGTTCCCCTCGGGCCGGGGCGTGGGGACGGGAACGCGGCTTTGCGCCGTCACTCACCGGCGAACAGGTGGCGCGTCCCGGTCCTGCCGGCTACCCGGCCCGGCGAAAGCCAGTCCCGCTGGTTCCCCCCGCCGCTCGCGTCCCTTCCGGCGCACGACCGGACGCCGCCCCCGTGCACGGCCGGTGATCCGGGCCCGGCGGCGCATGGCTTGAACGGCAGCGGGCCAGGTTTGCGCGTCGCGCGCCCGCGGCACGTACGAGGGGCACCCACCAGGAGAACGAGCGGCACCGGGTGCCTTGACCACAGGCGTCCGCCCGCCGGAAGCGCACCTGTTCCTCGCAGGGCGGTGCAGCGGCGGCAACGGAGGGCCGGCGATGACGACGGTCGGTGTCGAAGAGGAGTACCTGCTGGTCGACCCGGTGACGGGCAGACTGGCCGCGGACGCGGAGAAGGTGCGCGCCGCGGCCGGCCTGGAACCCTTCGTCACCCCGCGGGAGATCCAGCCCGAACTGCTCCAGGCGCAGGTGGAGGTGGCCACCCCCGTGTGCCACACGCTGCCCGAGGTCGGCGGCCATCTGTCGCGACTGCGCAACGCCGTCGCCAGAGCGGCGCGGACACACGGCTGCCGGATCATCACCAGCGCCACGCCGCCGTTGCGGGAGGACGCGCCCGCCCCGGTCACCGACCGGATCCGGTACCGGGCCATGCAGCGGCAGGCGCCGCAACTGGTGGCCGAGCAGATGGTCAACGGCATGCACGTCCACGTCGCCGTCCCGAGCCGGCGGACGGGAGTGCAGGTGCTGAACAGGGTGCGGGTGTGGCTGCCGACGCTGACCGCCATGGCGGCGAACTCCCCGCTGTGGGCGGGCCGCGACACCGGATTCGCGAGCTGGCGCACCGTCGTCTTCGGCCGCTGGCCGGTCAGCGGCCTCCCACCGCACTTCGCCGACGAGACGGACTACGACCGGCGGGTGCGGGGGCTGTTGTCCACGGGCGTGATCGTCGACGCCGGGCAGCTCTACTGGCAGGCCCGGCTGTCCGAGCGGTATCCCACGGTCGAGATCCGGTGCCTGGACGTGCAACTGGGCACGGACGAGGCCGTGATGTTCGCCGGGCTGGTGCGGGCGCTGGTCGACACCGCGCTGGACGGGGCGAGCGTCGGCGGGCCGGTGGCGGAACCGGGCCCGGAGCTGATGCAGGCGGCGATGTGGCAGGCGGCCCGCCACGGGCTCGGCGGCGATCTGGTCGACCCGGACGGCCGGCGTGTGCGCGCCGGTGACGTGGTCCGCCGGCTGCTGCACCACGTCGGCCCCGCGCTGGCGGCCGCCGGTGACACCCGCGAGGTCGCCCCACGGGTCCACCGCCTGCTGCGGCACGGCACCGGGGCGGACCGGCAGCGCCGGGCCCTGGCCGAGGGCGGCCTCGACGCCGTCGTCCGCCTGGTCGCGGAAGCCGGCGGTACGTGAGGGAGCCCGCCTTCCCGGTGCCGCCCTCTGGGCCCCGCCGTAGGGCTGACCGGCGGGCAGCGGCAGGCGAAACGCACGCGGGGAGCGGCTGCCGTTCCCCACCCCCGTGCCGGGGCGCCTCCCGGCGTGGGGAACTCCTGCCCCGGCCGGGCCGGCCCCCGCGCGTCAGCGGTGCGCGGAGCGCCGGACTGCCCGGGCCGGCGCGACGACGGCGCCCGCCACCGCGGCCGCCGCGGTCACCACCAGGGCCGCGCGGTGCCCGGTGGGGCTGCCCACCGGTGAGAGGTCGCGCAGGCGGTCAAAGGTGCTGAGCGGAAGGCCGCTCACCACGTTGCCGGCGCCGGCGGGACACACCGGGGTGCGGGTGGGTCGGGGCGCCGGCACGCACCACACCTCACATCGGGTTCCTTCCGTGCCGGCTCTCGGACGACTCCGCCGCTCGGGCGGCGGCGCTGGCGGCCAGGGCCAGCAGCAGGGCGATCGCCCCGGTGACGACGTTGTTGATGATCGTCTTGGTGGTGGCGACGTTGCCGGAGACGACCCAGGGGGCGATGATCGCCCACACGCCCAGAATGCACGCTCCCCA
>NZ_JBSFNN010000104.1:0-19585 GCF_053587115.1 Streptomyces sp. NPDC003697 | reverse complement strand
CGCCGTGCCGCCTCAGCCGGTGGCGCGCCGGGCCGCCCGACCGGCCGCGCGCGGGGCACCGTGACCGCGGGCCCGGCGTCCCGTTCCCGGCCCGCGGGGGCGGATGCCGGTGAGGACCGACCCCGGTGTCCCGCCCGGGAACGACCGGCCGAACGCCTGACGCGTTCCGGCCGGGCACCGGCGACGCGGCCCTGAAGCGCCGCCCCTCCACCGCTTGCAAAGCGCCGCCAGGTGCGAGACCGTTGCCGTTCGGCAACTTTCCCCAGCAGGGAGGTGGTGGGGCACGCGGTCCGCGTTCCCCCGCTTGTGGCTTCTTCACCGAGCTCCCCCGCCGGGCAACGCGGCGCGACACCCGGCGTCGGCGCCGCCTGGCACAGTGCCCCGTACCCGGTGCTGGTGGTCGACCGGGACGGCGGCGTCGTCGACCTCAACGGAATCGCCAGAAGCCTGCTGCCCGCGGTCGAGTGCGGGCAGCTGTTGCACGACGCGGGTCCGTCCTGGCTGGCCCAAGCCCACCGCCTGCTGACGAACGGTGCCGGCGGCACGGATCCGCGGGAGCGGTCGGGCGTCATCGGGGACCGGGTCTTCGACGCCCACCCCACGCCGGACGACGACGGCGGCGTGGTGTGGTGGCTGGTCGACGACACCGACCGCCGGCTGGCCGAGGAGGCCCTGCGCAGCGAGCGCGAGCGCACCACCGTCCTGGCGGAGATCTCCAGCACGCTGCTGTCGTCGCTGAACGTCTCCCGGTGCATGGAGGTCACCGCCCGTATGGCGGCGGACCACCTCGCGGACGCCGCCCTGGTGATCGCCCCCGCCCAGGGCCGCCGCCACCCCCTGACCCACGCGCAGGCGGGCGGCCCCGTGACCCGGACCGCCCGCGTCATCGACCCGGCGTCGGTGCCCGGGCTCGCCGAAGCCCTGCGGGGCTTCCCGCCGGTGCCGACCCGCTGGATCAACCCCGATGACATACCGGAGTGGGTGCTCCCCGACGGTTTCGCCCGGCCACCCGGCTCCGTCATCGTCACGCCCCTGCCGGGGCACGGGGTCCCGGCCGGCGCCCTGGTCCTGCTGCGCTCCGGCACCGAGGCGGCGTTCAGCGAGGGCGAGGAGGTCTTCGCCCGGCTGTTCGCCTCCAGGGCCGGGGCGGCGCTGTCCGCCGCCCGCCTGTACGCCGAGCAGGCCGACATCACGGCAACCTTGATGCGGGACCTGCTCCCGCCGGCCCTGACGCAGGTGCACGGCGTCGAGTTCGCTGGCGCCTACCGCCCGGCGAAGGACACCGAGCGCGTCGGCGGCGACTTCTACGACGTCCATCCGGGCAGCGATCCGTCCCAGGAGTCGCTGGTCGTCCTGGGGGACGTGGCCGGCAAGGGACTGGAAGCGGCCGTTCTCACCGGCAAGATCCGCAACACGCTGCACGCGCTGCTGCCCCTGGCCGACGACCACGAGCAGATGCTCAACCTGCTCAACAACGCGCTGCTCACCTCGCACCACACCCGCTTCGCCACGCTCGTCATGGCCTCGGCGCGGCGTCGCGCCGGGCGGGTGCACCTCCGGCTGACCAGCGCCGGGCACCCGCCGCCCCTGATCGTGCGCGGGAACGGGACCGTGGAGGAGGCCCCCACCCGCGGGACCCTCGTCGGTGCGATGCCCAAGGTGACCGCGCAGACCGCCGAGACGGTCCTCGCGGCCGGCGACACCTGCCTGCTGTACACGGACGGCATCACCGAGGCGCGCGGCGGCCCGCTCGGCGGCGAACTCTTCGGCGAGGGGCGACTCAGACAGGTGCTGTCGGAGTGCGGCGGGATGCCGGCCGAGGCGGTCGTGGAGCGGGTGCAGATGCTGGCCGCGCAGTGGCTCGGCGGCGGCCGGCACGACGACATGGCGACCGTCGCGATCAGCGCCCCGCGGTCGGGACCGCTGCGCATCGTCAACGGCGACGTGCCCTCGGACGGGACAGAGGCACGGCACAGGAGGAAGGGATGACCACAGCCCCACCGGAGACTCGCACCCAGCCGGAGGACGGGCACCCGCTCGCCTCCGCCCGGGAGCGGCTGTGGGCGGCAGTGATCGACGGCGACGAGTACGCGGCCGTGGACGTGGTCCGCGACGGTCTCGATGCCGGGCTGGACGCGGAAGCGGTGCTGCTCGACGTGATCGGCGGTGTGCAGCTGCGGGTCGGCACCGAGTGGGCGGCCAACCGCATCACGGTCGCGCAGGAGCACGCCGCCACGGCGATCAACGAACGCGTCGTCGCCGCGCTGGCCGGCCACGACCGGGCCCCGGTCTCCCGCGGACGGGTGACGGTCACCTGCGTGGACGGGGAGTGGCACGCCCTGCCCGCGCGGCTGGTCGCCGAGGTGCTGCGGTTGCGCGGCTGGCAGGTGGACTACCTGGGCGCCCAGACACCGACCCCGCATCTGATCGCGCACCTGCACCGCACCAATCCGCAGGCGGTCCTGCTGTCGTCCTCCCTGCCCACGCACCTGCCGACCGCGCACGCGGCCATCACCGCCTGCCAGGCCGTCGGGGTCACCGTCGTGGCCGGCGGCGCCGCGTTCGGGTCCGACGGCCGCTACGCCCGGCTCCTGGGCGCGGACCTCTGGGCGGTGGACGCCCGCGGCGCGGCGCACGTCCTCGCCGCCGCCGGCCCGTCGCGGCCGCGCCCCTCCGCCTCCCGGCAGGCCGTCGACGACCTGCCGCATCTGATGGACCAGGAGTACACGCTGGTCGTGCGCTCCCGTCACCAGCTGGTCAAGCAGACCCTCACCGACCTCGAGGAGCGCTTCCCCGCCATGGCGGGATACGACGACGCCCAGCGGGAGCGGACGGCCGAGGACCTCGCCCACATCGTCGGCTTCCTGGGCACGGCCCTCTACGTCGACGACGCCCGGCTGTTCGACGCCTTCCTGACCTGGACCGCGGGCGTCCTCGCCGCGCGCGGGGTGCCCGTGCACTCGCTGACCGCGGGGCTGGACGTCCTCGGCCGGCTGCTGCGCGACTTCCCCCGGGCGACCAGGCTGCTGGAGCAGGGCGCCGCCGCCCTCGCCGGCCACCGCTCCGGCGCCGTCCCTCCCGCTCACGGGGGCGGCGCATGACCACCGTGCCGACCGGCCCCCTCGACGTCACGGTCCTGAGGACCGCGCCCACCGTCGTCACCGTCCGGGTGGTGGGCGACCTGGACTACGACACCGGCGACGAGCTCGTCGACGTCGTCACCGAGCACCTGGCCCGCTCCGGCTCGGCCGGCGCCGCCTGCCGGGACCTGCGGCTCGACTTCGCGGGCCTGACGTGGGTGGACTCGATGGGGCTCGCGGCGCTGCTGATGATCCGGCGGCGCACGGGGGCGGCCGGTGTCACCCTGCACCTGGACAACCGGCCGGACTTCCTGGACCGCCTGCTCGGCGTGACCAACACCTACGACCACCTCACCGAGGCGGCGGCGCCGCAGCAGGACGCCGACGTCTCCGAGGCGGGCGCGCACTGAGGCGGACACGCGCCGCTGCCCAGGCCGTGTGCGGTGCGACGTCGAGGGAAGCAGATCATGGCGCCCGTAAACGCATCGAGGGGAGTCCATGGCGTTCTTCGCGATATCCAAGTGCCATCCGCTGCACCTGCTCTCCGTCACCGACCTGGCGACCGAGCACGAGCGACTGCAGCGGGAGAACGCGCAGCTGCAACGTGCCATCACCTCGCACGCCGTCGTCGACCAGGCCATCGGCGCCGTGGTGGTGCTGGGCCGGATGGCTCCCGAAGAGGCCTGGCGGGTCCTGCGGGACATCTCCCAGCGGACCAACACCAAGCTGCGGACCGTGGCCGAGCACATCCTGGCGTTCGCCCAGGGCGGCGGAATGCCCGACGCCGAGCGGGAGGAGCTGCGGCGGGGGCTCGACCGGTACGCGCCGTACGCCTGCCGGCAGCCGGCCGACGGGCCCGCGGTCTGATTCGCGACCGGCCGCGCGTCCCCGGCGACGCGGGGGCCGTTCTCGTCGCGCCCCTGTACGTGCCCGGTGTGCGATGAGACGGTGAAGCCACGCGAGAGCCCGGCTGCCCGGCAGGTCCGTAAGGCTGTTCTCGCGGGGGATCGCTTGGGCAGTCAGGCGACGGCGCACGCCTCGCGTGGAGCGTCCGTGCATCCGTCCCGCCGGAGCCTCTCCGGAGCGGCGGATGCGTCCCCGTCCTCGGTTCCGCGGGCGGGCCGGGAGTCAGCGGCGCACGCCCGTGAGGCGCCGGCGTCCGCCCTGGCGCACGTGCCGGAGCCGAAGCCCACGCCGCCGACCCGCGCCGGCGGCCCGTTCCCTCCCCCTCGTGGACGGGCGGGCGCCCGCGTCACCCGCACACCGCTCCCGCCTCAGCGAGCCCGTGCCGGCGGCGTTCCCCAGCGGGCCAGCGCGCGCAGCAGGCCGCCGCGGCCCCGGTCGGGCACCGTCCACAGGGTCTGCCCGCGTACCCCCCACCGCTCCAGCAGGGCGTTGGCCGCCAGGAAGCCGCTGGTGGCGGCCCGCTCCATCAACGCCACCGGCAGGCCCGTGCGGACCAGGTCACCGGCCACCACGAGATGCGGATCGGCCGTGCGTACGGCGGGCCGGTCGCCGTAGCCGCCCACCGGGAACAGGGGGCAGTCGGCGCGCCACTCGTGCCGCCCGTCCACGATCCGCGCCGCCCGTGTCTCGGGGTACACCCGGTGCAGCTGCCCCACGAGGCGCTTCTCCTCCACATCCCGGACCGCGTCCTGCGGCAGCACGTAGGCGTGCAGCTCCACCACCGAGCCACCGGTGCGGGCGGCCCAGCGCTCCGCCTCGCCCTCCCAGCGCTCCAGCACGCTGACGTTGTCGAGGGTGCCGTACCCGCTGGTGCCCAGGAAGCCCGGGCGGCCGGGGGCCACCGGCCGGTCCAGCCACAGGCGGGAGACCAGGAACGGCGGCGCGGTGCGCAGCCGCTCCACACGGGCCCGCCACCGCGGGTCCCCCAGCCCGGGCGAGCGGGCCACGAGCCCGCGCAGGCCGCCCGTGTCGAGGGCCAGCACGACCGCGTCGTACGGCTGCGTCCCCTCCTCGGTGACCACGGTGAAGCCGCCGGCGACGGCCGGCTCCACGCTCCGGACGGGTGTCGACGTGCTCAGCCGCACGCCGTGCCCGAGCAGATAGGCCGCGAGCGGTTCCCACAGCGCCGCCGGGAAGGGCTCGACGGGCACGTCGAACAGCAGGCCCTCGGCGGAGCCCAGGAAGTAGATGTGGAACATCAGGACCATCTCGGCGGCCGAGAGCTGCCGGGGGTCGGCGAAGAAGCTGCGGGAGAACACCTCGAAGGCCAGGTGGCGGGCGGCCGGCGGGAAGGCGACGGACTCCAGGAAGTCGTGCGCGCTCACCCGGTCCAGGCGCGTGTGGACGTCCGGGACCCGGACGTCGAGCAGGGGCAGCGCCGCGGCCGGGCGCATCCGTGCCAGGTCGCGGAGGGTGAACGACGGGGACAGGGCCAGGAAGCCGAGCGCGCTCCACGGCGGCGTCCGCGGCACGTGCCGGAATCCGTCCCGCAGCCCGTCGGCGTGCCACAGCGGGTAGTCCGGCAGGCCGGTCAGGCGGCTCAGGCCGGGATCGGTGCGGCGGAGCAGGCCGCGCAGGTTGTAGTACTGGCGGAAGAAGGCGTGGAAGCCCCGGCTCATCGTCACGCGGGTGCCGTCGCGCAGGGTGGTGGGCCAGCCGGCCAGCCGGCCGCCGAGGACCGGTTCACGTTCGTACAGGGTGACGCGCACGCCCCGCTCGGCCAGTGCGGTGGCGGCGGCCAGCCCGGCGATGCCGCCGCCGATGACGGCGGTAGCGGGCCGGTCGGCGCCGGTGAGCCGGGCCGCGCCCGGAGCCGGCGGCAGGACGCGGGCCCGCCGGTCACGGCCGTGGCGGGCCGGGGCGGCCCGCCGGCCGCCGGTCATCGGGCGGCTCCCGTCTCCGGGCCGGGGCGGCGGGCCACGACGGTGTGGGCGATCCCGGTCTGCCAGCCGGGCAGCGGCAGCACCCTCACCCCGGTGAAGCCGGCCGCGCGGACCCGGTCGGCGAACCGGTCGGCTGTGTCGAAGGCGACCACGCTCTGCCACAGGTGGCGGTAGAGGGCACCGTCCCCGAGGGCGGCCGCGACGGGCACGACGAGGCCGCGGCACACCGCCGTCCACACGGCGCGGTGCCGGGCCCGGCCGCTGAGGGTGTACTCGTGCACGGCGAGCCGGCCGCCCGGTCCGAGCAGGTCGCGCACGGTGGCGAGCACCCGGTCCGGTTCGGCCGCGTTGCGCAGCAGGTAGGCGGCGAAGACGGCGTCGTACGGGCCGGTCACGCCGGCCTCGGCCAGGTGCTCCGCCGGCGCCCGCACGAACTCGACGCGCTCCGGCCAGGGTTTGCGGGCGGCCCGCCGCAGCATCCCCGCCGAGGCGTCCACCGCGGTGATCAGGGCGCCGGGGAGGACGGAGGCGAGGGCGGCGGTGGAGGCGCCGGTGCCGCAGCCGAGGTCCAGCACCCGCAGTCCGCGACCGCCGTCCGGGAGTCCCAGGCGGCGGGCCGAGCGCCGCAGGTGGGCGTGGTAGCCGGGATTGGCGGCCACGAGGGTGTCGTAACTGCGGGCGGCGTGGTCGAAGGCGGCGGCCAGGTCGTGGTCGCGCAGCAGTGTCATGCGGTCTCCTCGTGCGGGGTGCCGGGCGGTTGCGGTGGCGGCGGGGCAACGCCGGGGAAGGGGAAGGGGCGGCGGGGCAGGCGGGGCAGGTCGAGCGCGGAGCGCAGCATCGGCAGCACCGGGGTGCGCACACCGATGGACAGGTCCTCGTGCGGGCGGGTGCGTCCGTCGAGGAAGCGCAGCAGCCGCTCCGGCGGGACGCGGGCGAACAGCCGCGCGAAGAAGTCGGCGCCGTCGACCCGGCCGCTGTCGAGCGCGTGCAGCAGGACGGCGTCCATGGCCCGTGAGCGGACGGAGTGGGCGGGCGGCGGGAGAGGCCGGCGTCCCGCGCGGAGGGCGGCGGCGAC
Organism: Streptomyces sp. NPDC003697; assembly: GCF_053587115.1. Lineage (NCBI taxonomy): Bacteria > Bacillati > Actinomycetota > Actinomycetes > Kitasatosporales > Streptomycetaceae > Streptomyces > Streptomyces sp. NPDC003697. The sequence goes on along the minus strand of NZ_JBSFNN010000104.1, from coordinate 12,581 downwards.
GGCCCGCGTCTGGCGCTGGACGGCGGCGAAGGTGTACCCGGTCGACGGGCGGGTGGCCCCGCCGGCCGCCCCGACGCGGAAGACGCAGGGCCCGCTCTGCCGGGCGAAGGAGGCATCCGTCATCGGGATCACTCCGCCCTCCGTACCGGTGATCTCGAAGGCGCCCAGCCGCAGCACGTCCGCGGTGTAGTGCCGCAGCGCGGCGTCGTAGCGGTCCCCCGGGAGCACCTGGCGGGAGAACTCGGTGTACTCGATCAGGGCGTGCCGCGGGCCCGTGGGCAGGACGTAGCCGAAGGACAGCCCGCGCGGGGGCTGGGGGGTGCGGAAGTCCATCAGCTCCACGGCGTCCGGGTCGAAGACCGGCCGCCGGTGGCGCACGAACCAGCCGTGGAAGTGCTGGAGCAGGGTGGTGCGGGCCGCCGGCAGGCTGCCCGGGGGGCGGGAGTCGAACACCCAGCGGGCCCGGACCGCGACGGTCCGGCCGTCCGCGGTGCGGCCGCGGACCACGGCCCCGTCCGGGCAGTCCTCGACCGTGTCGACGGCGGCCTCCAGCCGCAGCGTGTCGGGGCTGTCCGCCAGGGCCCGCCCGACGAGCGCCTCGAAGTCGTCCGAGCGGAGCATCTTGTAGCGCAGCGGCGTGATGTCGCCCTCGATGCGGCGGCCGTGCCGGGTGTGGACGCGCAGCCGCCGCCACGCCGCGGTGAGCGCGGCGTCGTACGGGCCGCTGCCCTCCTCCCAGAAGCACCAGGTGCGGCCGGGCGCCCGCAGGGGACCCGGCGGGGCGGCGACGAGGACCACCGACAGACGGGGCGCCCCGGGCGGACGCCGGGCCAGCCGGTGGGCCAGGGACAGGCCGGCGGCCCCCGCTCCGACGATGGCGACGTCGGCCTCGATCACTGAAAATTCGCCTCCCTCGAGAACCGCGTCCACCGCCGCGGGCACCAACGGAAGCATTCCGGGTACCTCGGCGGCCCGGATGCAGGCCACGCGGGTGTGTCGCCTTCCCCCGTACCCGCCGGAGACCTCCCGGACCGTGGCGCCGCCTCGCGGTGTCCCGCGTTCGGCGCATCCGGCGTCGCCGCGGGCGAGGAATGACTGGAGAGGACCCAGTTGCGATCACGCGGGAGGAACCGGACATGCGCTCCACTCAGGCGGAGGATCACCCGGCGGCGGAACACTCGCCGGAACCGCACCGAGTCGTCCGGCTCCTCGCGGCCGCACCCTCGCACCGCGGCGGCCCGGTGGCCGAGGGGCACCGCGGGCGGCGCCCTCCCGCCGGGGGTCCCGTCCCGTCCCCCGCGGACGCGCGGGCGGTGCGCGCCGTCGACGAGGACGTCGCGGGCGCCGTGGGCCGTCTGCTGCGGACGCTGACCGCCGAACGGCTGGCCGAGGCCACCGGCCTGGATCCGGCGTTCGCGACGGATCTGGCCGAGCGCACGGCACGGTTCACCCTGCACGGCGGCAAGCGCATCCGGCCCCGGTTCGTCTGGTGGGCGCTGCGCGCCTGCGGCGCCGGCGACGCCGGGCGGGCCGAGGCGGCACTCAGGGTCGGGGCGGCCCTCGAACTCGTCCAGACCTGCGCACTGGTGCACGACGACGTGATGGACGGCGCCCGGCTGCGCCGCGGCCGGCCCGCCCTGCACGTCGAGGCAGCCGCCGGGCACGCCGGGGGCGGGCCGCGCGCGGCGGCGGACTTCGGCACGGCCGTCGCCATCCTCGCCGGCGACCTCGCCCTGGCGTGGGCGGACGACGTCGTCGCCGACACCGTGCTGCACCCGGCGACCGCGGACCGGGTGCGGGCCGTCTGGCGAGCCATGCGCACGGAGATGGTCGCCGGCCAGTACCTCGACCTGCACGGCCAGTCCGGTGGGCCGCGCTCCCCGACCCGTGCGGTCCGCGCGGCCTGCCTCAAGAGCGCCCTGTACTCGGCCCAGCGGCCGCTGGAACTCGGGGCCGCCCTCGCCGGCGCCGACGAGGCCACCACTCGGGCGCTGTGCTCGGCCGGACGCTGCGCCGGCATGGCCTTCCAGCTCCGTGACGACCTCGACGACGTCTTCGCCGAACCGGAGGACACCGGCAAGCCCTCCGGCGGTGACATCCGTGAGGGCAAGCCGACGTACCTGGTCGCGGTGGCCCAGGCCAGGGCCGAGGCGGCCGGCGACCTCGACGCCCTCGACGTGCTGGAACGCCACGTGGGGCGCCCCGGTCTCGGCGAGGACGATCTCGCCCGGGTGCGGGACGTGCTGGTGTCCACCGGTGCGCGGGAGACGGTCGAGACGAGGATCGGGCGGCTCACCGCGCAGGCGCTGCGCCACCTGGACTCCGCGCCGCTCGAACCGCGCGCCGCCGGTCGCCTGCGCGACCTCATGTGCGCCGTGGCGGGGGTGCGGTCGCACGGCACCGGCCGCGGATCCCCGCCCCCCGGCGACGGCACCACACGAGCCCTGCGGCTCGCCGGCGGTCGCGGGGCGTGCGGCCGATGACCAGGACGCTTCCCGGCCGCACGGACCACGTGGTGGTCGTCGGCGCCGGCCTCGCGGGCCTGGCGGCGGCCCTGCACCTGCTCGGCGCGGGACGCCGGGTCACCGTCGTCGAACGCGAGCCGCTGCCCGGCGGACGCGCCGGCCGGCTCACACGCGGCGGCTACCGCATCGACACCGGGCCGACCGTGCTGACCATGCCCGACATCGCCGACGAGGCGTTCGCGGCGGTCGGTGAACGCCTCGCGGACCGGGTCGAGCTGGTCCCGCTGCACCCGGCGTACCGGGCACGCTTCGCCGACGGCTCCGTGCTGGACGTGCACACCGGGGCGGAGGCGATGGAGGCGGAGGTCGAGCGGTTCGCCGGGCCCGCGGAGGCGGCCGGCTACCGGCGGCTGCGCCACTGGCTGGAGCGGCTGTACCGGGCACAGATCCGGCGCTTCATCGACACGAACTTCGACTCGCCCCTGGGTCTGCTCACCCCCGACCTGGCGCGGCTGGCCGCGCTGGGCGGCTTCGGGCGCCTGGAGGCCCGCATCGGCCGGTATCTGCGGGACGAGCGGCTGCGCCGGGTCTTCTCCTTCCAGGCCCTGTACGCCGGAGTGCCGCCGGCGCGGGCGCTGGCCGCGTATGCGGTGATCGCCTACATGGACACCGTGGCCGGGGTGTACTTCCCCCGCGGCGGTGTGCACACCCTGCCGCGGGCGATGGCGGACGCCGCCGCCGCCGCGGGGGCCGACCTGCGCTTCGGGCAGCCGGTGACCCGGCTGGAACGTGCCGGTGGACGCGTCACCGCCGTCGTCACGGAGGACGACCGCGTCCCGTGCGACGCCGTCGTCCTCACCCCGGACCTGCCGGACACGTACCGCCTCCTCGGCCGCGCGCCACGCCGCCCGGTGCGGCTCGCCCACGCGCCGTCCGCCGTCGTCCTGCACGCCGGCACCGACCGCACCTGGCCCGAACTGGCCCACCACACGCTGTCGTTCGGGCGGGCCTGGCAGCGGACGTTCCACGAGCTGACCCGGACCGGCGAGCTGATGAGCGATCCCTCCCTGCTCATCACCAGGCCCACGGCCACCGATCCCGGGCTCGCTCCCCGGGGCCGCCACCTGCACTACATCCTGGCGCCCTGCCCGAACACGGACATCGGGCCCGCCGCCGCGGACTGGGCCGACCTGGCACCGCGCTACCGCGACGAGCTGCTGCGGGAGCTGGAGCGCCGGGGTCTGGCCGGCATCGGATCCGCGATCGAGGAGCAGTGCCTGGTGACGCCCGCCGACTGGCAGGCGAAGGGCCACGCCGCGGGGACGCCGTTCTCGGCCGCGCACACCTTCGGGCAGACCGGCCCCTTCCGGCCGCGCAACCTCGTCCGCGGCACCGAGAACGCCGTCCTCGCCGGGTGCGGCACCACGCCCGGCGTCGGGGTGCCGACGGTGGTGCTGTCCGGGAAGCTGGCGGCGGCCCGCGTCACCGGGGGCCCCACCGGGCCCGGCGGCCCGCGCGGCCGGTCGCGCCGGGCAGCGACGGCGGAAGGAGCGGCGTCGTGACCGGGCGGGAGCTCGACGCGGCGGGGATCACCGACCCGTCGCTGCGTGCGGCGTACACCCGTTGCCGGGAGCTGAACGCCGAGCACGGCAGGACGTACTTCCTCGCCACCCGCCTGCTCACCGCCGGGCGCCGTCCCGCGGTGCACGCCCTGTACGGCTTCGCACGCTGGGCCGACGACATCGTCGACTCCCTCGACGCCGCGGTCGGGCCCGCCGTGCGCGCCCGGGCACTCGCCCGTCTCCAGCACGACCTGGAGACCGGGCTGCGCGAAGGCGGCAGCGGCGAGCCGGTGGTGCGGGCGCTGGCCGACACCGCCCGCCGCTACGCGATCGACCACCGGCACTTCGCCGACTTCATGACGTCGATGCGCAGCGACCTGGAGGTCACCGACTACCCCACCTACGCCCACCTGCGGGCGTACATGCACGGCTCGGCCGCGGTGATCGGGCTGCAGATGCTGCCCGTCCTCGGGACGGTGGCCCCGCGCGAGGAGGCCGCCCCGCACGCGTCCGCCCTGGGGGTGGCGTTCCAGCTGACGAACTTCCTGCGGGACGTGGGCGAGGACCTCGACCGCGGCCGCGTGTACCTGCCCGCCGACCTGCTCCGGGCGCACGGGGCCGACCGGGAGCTGCTGCACTGGTGCCGGGAGACCGGCCGCGGCGACCGGCGCGTCACCGGGGCGCTGCGCGCCTTCGAGGATCTCGCCCGGGGCGTCTACCGCCAGGCGGCGCCCGGGATCGCGATGCTCGATCCGGTGTCGCGCCCCTGCATCCGCACGGCGTTCGTGCTGTACGGCGGGATCCTCGACGCCGTCGCCGAGTCCGGGTACCGGGTGGTGCACCGGCGCGCGGTGGTGCCCCGCAGGCGCCGGGCCGCCGTCGCCGTCGACGGCCTGGTCCGGGTGGGTGCCGCACGGCTGGCGGCGCGTGCGCGGTCGGCACGGCCCGTGACGGCGCCGACGTCCCGGCCGGCGGCGCACGCGGCGCGGCCGGCGCCGGGGTCCGCGCCCACGTCCGCGGAGCTGAGTCAGGAGGTCGCGTGACATCCCGTCCGTCCGAGCGGCGGGGGCGTTACCCGCTGCGGCTGCGCCGGCGCCCCGTGCCCTGGGACCGGCAGCGCCCCACGTGGCGCGACGCCCGGCCCGCCGTGATCAACCAGGCGCTCAAGCGGGCGCAGGCCCGGCCGTCGGGCAACTGGTACGTCGTCGGCGCCACCCGTGACGTGCGCGCCGACCGGCCCCTGGCGCGCACCGTCGCGGGACACGAGGTCGTGGTGTGGCGGAACGCCGCGGGACGGCTGGTCGCCGGCCCCGGAGTGTGCCCGCACCTGGGGGCCCCGCTCGCGGACAGTCCGGTGCGCTGCGGCACGCTGGTGTGCCACTGGCACGGGCTCTCCCTTGACGGCGGGGCGTCGGCCGGCTGGGAACCGCTGCCCGTGCACGACGACGGTGTGCTCGTGTGGGTGCGGTTGGACGACGCCGGCGGCGAGGAGCCGACCCCCGCGCCCTCGGTGCCGGTCCGGCCGGCCGTGCCGGGCGCCCTGGAGGCGGTCTACGTGGGTGTGGGCGTCTGCGAGCCGGAGGACGTGGTCGCCAACCGGCTGGACCCCTGGCACGGCGCCTGGTTCCACCCGTACTCGTTCGTGGACCTCGCCGTAGTCGGGGCGCCGGGGCGGGGGGAGGCCGCGGAGGACAGCTTCGCCGTGGACGTCTCGTTCAAGGTGGCGGGGCGTCTGGTGGTGCCGGTGCGGGCGGTGTTCACGGCGCCTGGGCCCCGCACGGTGGTCATGCGTATCACCGAGGGCGAGGGCAGCGGATCGGTGGTCGAGACGCACGCCACGCCACTGGGTCCGGACGCGCTCGGCAGGCCCCGGACCGCGGTGGTGGAGGCCGTGGTGGCCGCCTCGGACCGTCCGGGCTTCCGGCTCGCCCGCCGGGCGGCGCCGCTGCTGCGGCCGCTGGTGCGGGCCGCCGCGGGCCGGCTGTGGCGTGACGACCTGGCGTACGCGGAGCGGCGTTACGCGTTGCGCTCCGCGGGTCGCTTCCCCGGCTGAGCCGGCGTCCGCGCGCCGGGGCCCGGCGCGCGGTCGTCATCCCTGGCGGCTGTCCGGCGGATCACGTCGCAGATGCGGGGGCGGGCACGCCACCTGGGCTGCGCGGTGCCGCCGGTCTCCCGCGGTCCCGGCCTGGTCCGAACGAGAGGCCCTAGTTGCGCCGCGGCCCGCCGGCGGGGCCGTCCGTCCACAGGCACCAGGTCGACCACAGCCACATCAGCGAGAACGCCGCCAGCAGGGCGAGCAGGACGAGCACCTGCCGGACGTCGGCGTCATGACCGAGCAGGGCCACGAACAGGGAGAGCGTCCACAGCACCGTGCCCGCCGCGTACACGCCGTGCAGGCGCCGCAGCTGGTCGGCACCCGGCGTGCCCTGGGCGTGGGGAACCACCTCATGAGTCATGGCCAGCCCGTACCCCGCGAAGCCGTTTGCATGACCGGGAGCCGGCGCCCGGTGTCAGCCGCCGGGGCCGTCGCCGCCCACCACCTGCGCGGCGGGCTCGGCGACGGGCGTCTGCTCGAGCTGCGGCACGACCCGCGCGAGCCGCAGGACGCCCCACAGGATGAGCCCGGTGCCCAGCAGCTCGGGGACGAGCCACCAGCCCAGGCGGACGGCCTCGTCGAACAGCATGACGCCGAGCAGCAGGCTCACCGTGGCGTCCCCGATGGTCAGCGCGGGCTGGGAGGCCGCCAGCGAGCCCGCCTGGAGGGCGTTCTCCAGCAGCAGCAGGGCGCCCGCCCCGGTCACGGCGAAGCCGTACGTCTGCCAGACCGTGAGGAAGGCCACCAGCCCGTCGGCCGCCAGCGTGTCGGAGGCGGACTTCAGCAGGGCGGCGGTCAGCGCGTTGCCGACGGCGGCCGCCGCGGCCAGCACGGCCGCCCGGAACAGGGCCGAGCTGCTGGCTCGGGCCAGGACCACCGCGAAGCCCATCGCGGCCAGGCAGGCAACCAGCACGGGGATCCAGCGGACCATGGCCGCCTGGTTGCCGCCCCCGGAGGGCACGGCGGAGGCCAGCACCAGTGCGAGGCCGGCGACGGCCGCCGTGACCGCCCACCAGCCCGCGCGGGGCAGCCTGCGGTGCAGCAGCGGGGCCGCGATGAGCAGGGCGAAGGGCAGTTCGAGGATGAACAGGGGCTGCACCAGTGCCATCGGCCCGTTCACCAGCGCGAGCGCCTGGCAGGCGGCGGAGACGATCACCCCGGTGATGCCCACGACCCACAGCGGGTTCCGCGCCAGCCGGCGCAGCAGGCGCAACCCTCCCCCGGTCGGGACGGTCGAGGCGGCCTTGCGCTGGAAAGCCGTGCCCGCGGCACTGCTGACGGCCCCGAGCAGGGCGAAGCAGACGGCCAACGGCATCACATGTCCACCATGCCGGACCGGGGGCGTTCCCGCGCCTTCGTCCGGGCACGACACATAAACCGTGTTTATGGCCTCATAGAAGGGACCCGCGTACCAACTTAGGCATGCCTCAGTTTAGGGTTGCGGACGAGTCGCCTGTCCTCGCTCGAAGGGAACCGAACATGTCCCGCCCCCTGCGGGTAGCCATCGTGGGAGCCGGCCCCGCCGGGATCTACGCCGCCGACGCCCTGCTCAAGTCCGACGTGGCCGCCGGGCCCGGTGTGTCCGTCGACCTCTTCGAGCGCATGCCGGCGCCCTTCGGACTGATCCGGTACGGCGTCGCCCCGGACCATCCCCGGATCAAGGGCATCGTCACGGCGCTGCACCAGGTGCTCGACAAGCCGCAGATCCGTCTGTTCGGCAACGTCGACTATCCCACCGACATCACCCTGGACGACCTCCGCGCGTTCTACGACGCCGTTGTCTTCTCCACCGGCGCGACGGCCGACCGGGCGCTGGCCGTACCCGGCATCGACCTGGACGGCTCGTACGGCGCCGCGGACTTCGTGTCCTGGTACGACGGCCACCCGGACGTGCCGCGCACCTGGCCGCTGGCGGCCGAGAAGGTGGCCGTGCTCGGCGTCGGCAACGTCGCGCTCGACGTGGCCCGCATCCTGGCGAAGACGGCCGACGAGCTGCTGCCGACCGAGATCCCGCAGAACGTGTACGACGGCCTGAAGGCCAACAGGGCGCGGGAGATCCACGTCTTCGGCCGCCGCGGCCCGGCGCAGGCGAAGTTCAGCCCCATGGAGCTGCGGGAGCTGGACCACTCCCCCAGCATCGAGGTGATCGTCGACCCCGAGGACATCGACTACGACGAGGGATCGATCGCCACCCGGCGCGGCAACAAGCAGGCCGACATGGTCGCGAAGACGCTGGAGAACTGGGCGATCCGCGACGTCGGCGACCGGCCGCACAAGCTGTTCCTGCACTTCTTCGAGTCCCCGGTGGAGATCCTGGGCGAGGACGGCAGGGTCGTGGGCCTGCGCACGGAGCGCACGGCGCTCGACGGAACCGGCAACGTCAAGGGCACCGGCGTCGTCAAGGACTGGGACGTCACCGCGGTCTACCGCGCCGTGGGCTACCTGTCCGACCAGCTGCCCAAGCTGCCCTGGGACCTGGAGTCGGGCACCGTCCCCGACGAGGGCGGCCGGGTGATGCAGGACACCGGCGAGCACCTGCAGTCGACGTACGTCACCGGGTGGATCCGGCGCGGGCCCGTGGGCCTGATCGGGCACACCAAGGGCGACGCCAACGAGACGGTCGCCAACCTGCTCGAGGACCACGCCTCCGGACGCCTGCACACGCCCGCCTCCCCCGCTCCGGAGGCCGTCGACGCCTTCCTGGCCGAGCGGAACATCCGCTTCACCACCTGGGAGGGCTGGTACCGCCTGGACGCAGCGGAGAAGGCGCTGGGCGAGCCGCAGGGCCGGGAGCGCGTCAAGCTCGTCGAGCGTGAGGACATGCTCAGGGCGAGCGGCGCCTGAGCCCGGCCCCCCGCGGGGCCGCCCGACCGCTTCGCCTCTTCGAGGCGGGCGGGCGGCCCGGGCCCACCCCTCCCCGGCTCTCACCGGCGGCCGTCGCGTCCGGTCCCCCAGGTTCCCGGCCCGCCCCCCAGCCACCGGATCGATCCGGACCGCTCCACGTAATCCTCGTCGGCTCCCTCCAGCCCCACCCGGTGCAGGAAGTCGGCGACGTCCAGAAGCCCGTACGCCATACCGAGGAACCGGTCGCCCGCGCGGACCCGCCGGCCACCGTCCTCGGCGGGCGGGTACACCACCACGGGCACGTCTGCGGCCACATCCCCAGCCTGGTCAGTGCCGGACGGCCGCGCACCCCGGCCGGACGCACGTCCGCACGCTCCCCGTCCGGCCGGCACCCTGACAGGTGCGGAGCGCCGCCGCACCCTGCCGGGACCCTCGCGGGGAGCGCCGGCCCGCTCACCGGCTCCGCCCCGCGTGCGGAGGGGCCGCACGAAGACCGGCCCCGGGATCGGGCGGCCTGCGGCGGTACGGGCCGCCCGGTCACCGTTTCCCGCAGGAACTCCCAGGTCGGCGCCTGTTTCCGGGTGCCCGGGGCGGTGGCGGTGGCGGTGGCGGTCCGTCACCGGGCCGTTTGAAGGCGGTGGTCGGGGAAACTCCGGCCTTGTTGCCTCTTATGCCCGCTATGCGTTTTCTTCCTGGCGGTTTCCATCCCTCCCAACGTCACACGGGAGTACGCGATGAAGACAGACACCAGCAGCGCCTCCGCCCTGCGGCACGACCCCCTCGTACGGGGACTCGGCGTGTTCAGCGCGGTCGTCGGAGTTCCCCAGGTCGCCACCCCGGGGCGCTTCGTCCGGGAACTGGGCCTGGCGGACACCCCCCGCAGCCGTCTGACCACCGTCCTGGTCGGTGTCCGCGAACTGACGGCGGCGGCAGGACTGCTGGGCCGACCGCACCCCGCCTGGCTCTGGGGCCGCGTCGGCGGCGACGTCATGGACCTCGTGTTGCTGGTCCGCGCCCTGCGCAACCACCACGGCCCGAGCGTCGGCCGGACGGCCGCCGCGACGGCGGTCAGCACCGTCGTCGCCGCCACCGATGTCTACGCCGCGCTGACCCGGACCAGGGGCAGCGTCCTCGTGGAGGCCACCGGGACGACGACCGTCTCGACGTCCCCCGACGAGGCCTACCAGCTCTGGCACCGCGTGGACCGGCTGCCCGAGTTCATGTCCCACCTCGACGAGGTGCGCGTCACCGCGCCGGGCCTGCGCACCAGCCACTGGACGGCGAGCGGGCCGTTCGGCCGCCGGATCGAGTGGGACGCGGAGACCACCCAGGACGTGCCGGCGCAGCTGATCGCCTGGCACTCCTGTCCGGGCTCGGACATCGAGAACTCCGGCGAGGTCCGCTTCGTCCCGGCACCCGGCGGGCGCGGCACCGAGGTCCACGTCACCCTCCGCTACGAGATCCCCGCCGGTCCTGTCGGGAAGGCGGCGGCCCGCTGGCTCGGCCAGGAGCCGCACCAGCATCTGGACGACGACCTGCGGCGCTTCAAGCAGGTCGCGGAAACCGGCGAGGTGATCCGCTCCGAGGGTGCCCCCGGCGGCAAGCAGGCTGGCCGGGAGTTCCCGCAGCACCCGGCGCGCCCGCTCACGGAGGAGGAGCTGAAGGAGGCGCTGGCGTGAAGACGACCTGCCGGACGCGCCGCGACTCGGTCGAGGTGCAGGAGGCCCCCGAACAACTGATCCAACAGGGCCGGATCGACCCGACCCGGCAGGACCGCTGCCAGAAGGTCGTGCTGACGCCCTGACCCGGCGGACGCGTGCCACGCGGGGCTGCCGACAGCGGACGCGTGCGCGCCCCGTGCGACGGCGGGGGCGTGTTCGCGGCGTGCGGGGACACCCGTGAAGCATGGACCGTCCCCACCTTCCCGGACACCGGGACCACACCACTGGCAAGGACGCCCGTTCACGTACCGAACGTGACGCGGCGAAGAACCGTGCCGAGGACGCCGGGCACGAGCCGGCCCAGGGCGCCGGGAACCGTACGCCCGACGCCGGAGCGGGCCCGGCACCGGCCGGCGGACACGAGGCGGCCGCCGAGTCGGCCGGCGGGCGGGGCACCGCGCCCGACCAGGCGCGCGACAGCGGGCCGGCGACCTTCGGCCCCGACGCCTCGACCGAACGGGACGCCCCCGACTCGCCCACCGAACTGCCCGGGCGCTCCTGGCTCGCGGTGCTGCGCCGGGTGGTGGCGGAGTTCAAGGACGACGAGCTCACCGACCGCGCGGCCGCCCTGACGTACTACGGGGTGCTGTCGCTGTTCCCGGCGCTCCTGGTACTCGTGTCCCTGCTCGGGGTCGCCGGGAAGTCGGCCACCCAGCAGGTCCTGGACAACCTGCAGAAGCTCACCCCGGGCTCCGCTCGCGACATCATCTCGCGCGCGGTGGAACAGCTGCAGAGCACCGCGGGCGTCGGCTCGGTGCTGGCGGTGGTGGGCCTGCTGGGCGCGCTGTGGTCCGCCTCCGGGTACGTCGCGGCGTTCATCCGCTGCGCCAACGCCGTCTACGACGTGCCGGAAGGGCGCCCGGTCTGGAAGGTGCTGCCGCTGCGGGTGGCGCTCACCGTGACCCTGATGGTGCTGGCCGTCGCCAGTTCCCTGATCGTCGTCTTCACCGGCAGCCTGGCCCAGCAGGTCGGCACCGCACTCGGCATCGGAGACGCCGCGCTGACCGCGTGGTCCATCGCCAAGTGGCCCGTGCTGCTCGTGCTCGTCACCTCCATGATCGCGCTGCTGTACTGGGCCACCCCGAACGCCAGGATCCGCGGGTTCCGCTGGATCACGCCGGGCAGCCTGCTCGCGCTGCTGATCTGGATGGCCGCCTCGGCGGGCTTCGCCTTCTACGTGGCGAACTTCGGCTCCTACAACAAGATCTACGGCACGCTCGCCGGTGTGATCGTCTTCCTGGTGTGGCTGTGGGTCACCAACCTGGCCATCCTGCTGGGCCTGGAGTTCGACGCGGAGATGGCGCGTCAGCGCGTCATCGACGGGGGGCACCCGGCCGACAGCGAGCCCTACGTCGAGCCCCGGGACACCCGGGCGTGGAACGAGCAGGACCAGCGGCGCATGGAGGAGGGGTGCTGAGGCCCGCGCCGGGTACCCGCGCGCCATGACTGGTCAGAACGCTACCCCCGGCACATCCCGCACGCCCGACACGCCCGACACGCCCGACGCATCGGGCGGCACCGAGCGGACCGAGGAGGAGCGTGCCTCGTCCCGCCCCTTCAGCTACCCGTACGAGGAGCGGCACGCCAATGTGCGCGCCACCCGGCACATCAGCCGCGAGCAGGCCGACGCCGAGGCCACGCCCGGCGTGCCCGGCGGCTACGGCACCACGAGCGGCGGCCAGCCCGGCGCCCGGAGCGGCGTCCGGCCGGGCGGCGACGACGGCAGTGAGGAAGCCGGCTACGCGGACACCATCGCGGGCGGCGCTCCCGGCTCCGACGACACCGAGGACGAGGGCGACAAGCGGCGGTGACCGCCACGCGGCCATCCGCCTTCTCCTCCGCGGCGTTGTAGGCGTCGGTGGCGACGGCCGCGTCGTGGTAGAGCGTGTCCAGC
>NZ_JBSFNN010000103.1:0-19808 GCF_053587115.1 Streptomyces sp. NPDC003697 | reverse complement strand
CGGTCGAGCTGTTCGGCGGGGTCCGCTTCCCGGCCATCGGCGAACTGCCCTACCTGCTGACCCTCGCAGGACACGGCTTCTACTGGTTCCGGCTCCGCAAGGACGCCTCCTAAGGGGTGTACCGGGGCTTGTCCGGCGATCCGGGCCGGGGCGGCCCGACGGGCCCTCCGGCACCGGGGTTGCCCGCCGTTCCGCCCAGGCGGCGGGGCGGGGCCCGTCGCGGGCCCGGCCGGGCGGTGTCGGTCAGGTCACCGGCCCGCCGGGCCGGGGCGGGGTTTCTCCCGCCCCGGCCCGGGGCACGCGGTCAGTCACACCCGACCAGCGATTGGACGCGACGCCATGTCGGAAGCGGTCACACGCTCTGTCACCACCAGCAGCCCGGGCCTTCTCGCGTCGCTGGACCCGCTGTTGCGGGAGTGGCTGCCGCGCCAGCGGTGGTTCGCGGGCAAGGGGCGGCCGGTGACGGGCTTCTCGCTGGTCGAGGCGACCGAGCTCCTGCCGGTCCCCACACGCACGTCCTCGCCCGAGCAGGCCGGTGCCCTCACCGGCAGACTGGGCCTGTACCACCTGCTCGTCCGCGCGCACCAGCCGCTCGCCCACGTCCAGGGCGCCCCCTCCCACCCGGGCGACTGCTACCAGCTGCTCATAGGCGTGCGCGAGGCGCTGCCGCCGAGGCTGGCGCCCGCGCTGATCGGGCACGTCCACGAGGGCCCGCTCGCCGGATGCACGGTGTACGAGGCCCTGTACGACACCCGGCCCGCCGAGGTGATCCTGGAGGCGCTGCGCAGCCGGGCCCGCATCGGCGGGCTGCGCTTCGACCGGAGGGCGGACATACGCTCCGACCTGGTGCCGCGTCTGGTGACCGCCGAGCAGTCCAACTCGTCGGTCGTCTACGGAGATACGTTCATTCTGAAGCTGTTGCGCCGGGTGGTGCCCGGGGACAATCCCGACCTGGAGCTGCCGCTGGCGCTGGCCCGTGAGGGCTGTCCCCGGGTGCCCGCGCCGGCCGCCTGGATGACGGCGGAGGTGGCCGGTGAGTCCTATGTGCTCGGCGTGCTGCAGCCCTTCGTGCAGGGCGCGTCGGACGGCTGGGAACTGGCGCTGCGCGAACTGGCCAAGGGGGAGGACTTCAGCGCCGAGGCCCGGGCGCTCGGCCGTGCCACGGCCGAGGTGCACACCGCGCTCGCGCGGGCGCTGCCGACCGTGACACTGGGCCACGTCCAGATGCGGTCCCTGGTGAACGGCATGACGGAGCGCCTCGAGGCGGCCGCGCAGGCTGTGCCGGCGCTGCGGCCGTACGCTCCCGCGCTGCACTCCGCGTTCACGGCGCTGGGCGACCTGGCGTCCGAGGGGCAGACCTGGACGGCGCAGCGCATCCACGGCGATCTGCACCTCGGGCAGTGCCTGCGGTCCGCGTCCGGCGACTGGTCGCTGATCGACTTCGAGGGCGAGCCGGCCAGGCCGCTGGCCGAGCGGCGGATGGCGCAGCCCGTGGTGCGGGACGTGGCCGGGATGCTGCGGTCCTTCGACTACGCGGCGCGCTCGGCCGGCGAGGCACCGGCCGCACAGTGGGCCGCGGCCTGCCGGGCCGCGTACTGCGCCGGCTACGCCGAGGTCTCCGGCCGCGACCCGCGCACCGACCCGGTGCTGCTGCGGGCCTACGAAACGGACAAGGCGATCTACGAGGTCCTCTACGAGGCCCGCAACCGCCCGGACTGGCTCCCGGTCCCCCTGTCGGCGGTGCGCCGCCTGGCCGCCTCCGACCCGACCTGACCACCCTTTCACTCACCTGACCTGCGCCGAGGAGGCTCAGCTCGTGACTCCCCGCCCACCGTCCAGCGGTTCGGATCCGAAGAAGACGGCCGAGAGCCCCAGCACCGAGCAGCCGGCGGCCGCGCAGAAGAAAGGCGCCGCGCGGAAGACGGCGAGGAAGACCGCCGAGAGGAGTGTGGAGAAGGGCGCGTCGAAGGCCGTCCAGGCCGCCCGGAGCGTGAAGCAGGCGGCGGAGCGTGCGGTGTCGCCGCAGCCGGCGGCCGAGGATTCGGCCGCGGGGAGGACCGCGGCCGTGGAGAGCGCCGCGCAGAAGGCGACCGCCGGGAAGACGGCGGCGAAGAAGGCGACCGCGAAGAAGAGCGCGGCGAAAACGGCGGCGGCGAAGAAGGCCGTGGCGAAGAAGGCGGCCACCAGGACGGCGGACGCCACGACGGCGACGAAGGCCGCGGCCAGGAAGTCGGCGGCCAGGAAGGCCGCGGCGACCGGGGAGGCCGCCGCCGGAAAGGCCGCGCCCGCGCAGGCTCCGGCCGCCGAGGCGGCCCAGCAGGCCCAAGCGGCCCAAGAGGCGACAACCCCGGCGGTCGAGACGACGGCCGTCGGGAAGACGACCGCCAGGAAGACGACGGCGACCGCCAAGAAGGCCGTCACGAAGAAGACGGCGGCCAAGAAGGCACCGGCCAGGAAGGCACCGGCCAGGAAGGCACCGGCCAAGGTGACCGCGACCGCCGCCGAGCCGGCTGCCCCGCAGCCGGCGGCCGCTGCCCCCGGCACGGCGACGGCCCCGTCGCCCGGAACCGTCCCTCCCGGAGCGACGCCCGCGCCGGAGGCGTCCGCACCGTCCGCGTCCGGGACGGCCGCGGACGTCCCGGCGGAAGTGGCCGACTCCCCCGCGGCCGTCTCCCCCGCCGTCGACCCCGCCGACCGCGAGCGGCTGCTCCACGGCACCCACCACGACCCGCACACGGTGCTGGGCGCGCACCCGGTGCCCGGCGGGATCGCCGTCCGGGCCTTCCGGCCGTACGCACGGTCCGTCACGGTCGTCGCCGGGGACGACCGCGTCCGGCTGCACGACGACGGGGACGGCTTCTTCTCGGCGCTGCTGCCGCTGCGGGAGGTGCCCGCCTACCGGCTGGAGGTGGCCTACGAGGACACCGTGCAGCAGACCGAGGACGCCTACCGCTTCCTGCCCACGCTCGGCGAGCTGGACCTGTACCTGATCGGCGAGGGCCGGCACGAGCAGCTGTGGCAGGCACTCGGCGCCCACCCGACGACCCAGGAGGGCGTGACCGGCACCCGCTTCGCGGTGTGGGCACCGAACGCGCGGGGCGTGCGGGTCGCCGGGACCTTCAACTTCTGGGACGGCACCGGATTCCCGATGCGTTCGCTCGGCTCGTCCGGCGTGTGGGAGCTGTTCGTGCCCGGCATCGGCGAGGGCGAGCTGTACAAGTTCGAGATCACCCGGCCGGACGGCACCAAGACGATGCGCGCCGACCCGCTGGCCCGCCGCACCGAGGTGCCGCCGCTCACGTCGTCCGTCGTGCACGCCTCGCACCACGAGTGGCAGGACGAGGAGTGGCTGGAGCGCCGCGCCCGCATCCCGGCGCACGAGGCCCCGTTCTCGGTGTACGAGGTGCACCTGCCGTCCTGGCGGCCGGGGCTGACCTATCGCGAGCTCGCCGAGCAGCTTCCCGCGTACGTCAAGGACATGGGCTTCACGCACGTGGAGCTGATGCCGGTGGCGGAGCACCCCTTCGGCGGGTCCTGGGGCTACCAGGTGACCGGCTTCTACGCACCGACCGCGCGCCTGGGCACACCGGACGACTTCAAGTACCTGATCGACGCCCTGCACCAGGCCGGCATCGGCGTGATCATGGACTGGGTACCCGCCCACTTCCCGCGTGACGAGTGGGCGCTGGCCGAGTTCGACGGCCGTCCCCTGTACGAGCCCGCGGACCCGCTGCGGGCCGCCCACCCGGACTGGGGCACGCTCGAGTTCGACTACGGCCGGCGCGAGGTGCGCAACTTCCTGGTCGCCAACGCCCTGTACTGGTGCGAGGAGTTCCACATCGACGGGCTGCGGGTGGACGCCGTCGCCTCCATGCTCTACCTCGACTACTCGCGCGAGCCGGGCCAGTGGACGCCGAACGAGCACGGCGGCCGGGAGAACCTGGACGCGGTGGCGTTCCTGCAGGAGATGAACGCGACCGTGTACCGCAGGGTCCCCGGCGTGGTGACCGTCGCGGAGGAGTCCACCGCCTGGGACGGCGTCACCCGCGCCACCCACCACAAGGGCCCGAGCGGCTTCGGCGGCCTCGGCTTCGGGCTGAAGTGGAACATGGGCTGGATGCACGACTCGCTGCAGTACATGAGTCAGGAGCCGGTGTACCGCAAGTACCACCACCACGAGCTGACGTTCTCCATGGTGTACGCCTACAGCGAGAACTACGTGCTGCCGATCTCCCACGACGAGGTGGTGCACGGCAAGGGCTCCCTGGTGTCGAAGATGCCCGGCGACTGGTGGCAGCAGCGCGCCAACCTGCGGGCCTATCTGGCCTACATGTGGTCCCACCCCGGCAAGCAACTGCTGTTCATGGGCCAGGAGTTCGCCCAGGGCTCGGAGTGGTCGGAGGCCCGCGGCCCCGACTGGCGGCTGCTCGACCCGGGCTACGGCGCGGAGGCCGACCACCGCGGAGTACGGGACCTGGTCCGCGAGATGAACGCCGTCTACGGCGCCACGCCCGCGCTGTGGCAGCGGGACGTCCACCCCGACGGCTTCCAGTGGATCGCGGGGGACGCGGCGGACGACAACGTGCTCGCCTTCCTGCGCTACGACGCCGACGGCACACCGCTGCTGGCGGTGAGCCACTTCGCCCCGGTGGTCCGGCCCGACTACCGGATCGGCGTCCCCGACGACGTCCCGGCCTGGCTGGAGGTCCTCAACACCGACGCGGCCCGCTACGGCGGCAGCGACGTGGTGCACCCGCATCCGGTCAAGCCGGAGCCGCAGGGCCGGCACGGCCGCCCGGCCAGCATCCGGCTGACCCTGCCGCCCCTGGCGACGGTGTGGCTGCGCCCGGCGTGACCTGACCGGCGGCCCCGCCCCCGGACGGCGGCCGTCCGGTCCGGAGGGGATCTCGGCCCGGACAGTGGTGCCGTCCGGGCCGTTCCGCCCGGGGGAGGCGTCGCGCGCGGTCCCCGGGCGGCGGCCCCTCACCGCGCCGGCGGCTCCGCCAGCGCCTCGGCCAGCGCCCGCGGCAGCGGCTCGGTGTGCAGCACCCCGAGCCGCTGTGTCGCGCGGGTCAGCGCCACGTACAGGTCGCTGGTCCCGTACCGTCCCGGCTCCACCACCAGGACGGAGTCGAACTCCAGGCCCTTGGCCTGGCGCGGGTCCAGCAGGACGACCGACCGGGTCAGGTCGGGCTCCGCCCCGGCCGTCACTCCGTCCAGCCGGGCCGCCAGCCCGCGGTGCAGCTCGCGCGGGGCGATCACCGCGACCCGTCCCGCGGGGGCGCCGCCGTGCTCCGGCGCGCCGGCGGAGGGGGCAAGCTCCCGGACCGCGTCCGCCACGGCGGCGGGCAGGTCGCCGGCGGCGCGCGCCCAGGGCCGCACGCCCGTCGAGCGCACCGAGCTCGGCGGCCGGAAGGCGGGGTCCTCCGCCCGGACGACGGCCGCGGCGACGTCCATGATCTCCGCCGGGGTGCGGTAGTTGACGCCGAGGCGGGTGTGCTCGAAGCGGTCCTGGACGTACGGCCCGAGGATGCCGGCCCAGAAGCCGGCGCCCTCCCCCATTGCCGAACGCGTGGGCGCTGCCCCCGTCGCTCCCCCCGTCCCCGCGGTCTGGGCGGGGTCGCCGACCAGCGTCATCGAGCGCGTCGGGCTGCGCCGCATCAGCAACCGCCACGCCATCGGCGACAGTTCCTGCGCCTCGTCGACGATGATGTGCCCGAACGCCCAGGTGCGGTCGGCGGCCGCGCGCTCGGCGGCGCTGCGGTGGTCCGCCTCCTCGTGCCGCTCGGCGAACCGCTCGGCGTCGATGACGTCGTGCGCGGACAGCACCTCGGACGCCTCCGGGTCGTCGCTCTCCTTGTCCTCGAACTCGAAGGTCCGGGAGGCGTAGGAGACGTCCAGCACGCCCTGCGCGTAGGACACCTGCGCCTCGCGTTCGCGGGCGGCGCGGGCCCGGGCCGTGCGGTCGTCCTCGCCGAGCAGTTCCGCGGCCTCGTCGAGCAGCGGCACGTCCGCCACGGTCCAGGCCCGCGTCACCGGGCGCCGGACGGCGTCCGCGTCGGCCTCGGACAGGTGGCCGTCGGGTTCGGCGAGGAGGTCGGCGACCAGCCGCTGCGGGGTGAGCCGCGGCCACAGCCGGTCGACGGCCGCCCAGACCTCGGGGTTCTCGGCGAGCTCGTCGCGGATCTGGGTGATGTCGCCGGCGTCGAGGAGGTTGGAGCCGTCGTACGGGTCGGTGCCGATCCGCTCGGCGACCATGTCGGTCAGCGTGTTGAGGATGTGCCCCTCGAAGTGCTCGCGGGCCACGTTGTGCGGCAGGCCGGCGGCCCGGGTACGCTCGCGGGCCACGTTGACCAGGCCGTCGTCGAGCATCAGGACCTCCCGGTCGTGCTCGATCGTGATCACCGGGTCGGGCAGCGCCTGACGGTCGCGGACGGCGGCGGCCAGCACGTCGGCCATCTCGGCGCGGCCCTTCACGACGGCCGCCTCCGGGCTGTCGGCCGCCGTGGCCCGCACGCCGGGATACAGCTCCCCGACGGTGGCGAGCAGGACCCCGGTCTCCCCGAGGGAGGGCAGCACCTCGCCGATGTAGCCGAGGAAGGCCGGGTTGGGGCCGACGATCAGGACGGCGCGCCGGGCGAGCAGTTCCCGGTGCTCGTAGAGCAGGTAGGCCGCCCGGTGCAGGGCGACGGCCGTCTTGCCGGTGCCGGGGCCGCCCTCCACCACCAGCACCCCGCGGTGCGGGGCGCGGATGATGCGGTCCTGGTCGGCCTGGATGGTCCGCACGATGTCGCCCATGCGGCCGGTGCGCGCGGAGTTGAGCGCGGCGAGCAGCACCGCGTCGCCGGTCGGGTCCTCGTGGCCGGTCCGGGTGGTGTCGCCGAGGTCGAGGATCTCGTCGTGCAGGGCCGTGACCCGGCGGCCCTCGGTGGTGAGGTGCCGGCGCCTGCGCAGGCCCATCGGCGTGTGCCCGGTGGCCAGGTAGAACGGGCGGGCGACGTCGGCGCGCCAGTCGATCAGGACGGGCGTGCGGTCGGGGTCGTCGGCGCGCAGTCCGATACGCCCGATGTGGTGGCAGGAGCCGTCGGCGAGGTCGATCCGGCCGAAGCAGAGAGAGCCGTCCACGGCGTTGAGCGCGGCGAGCAGCCCCGAGCGCTCGGCGACGAGGATGTCCCGCTCCAGCCGGGCCTGGCTGGGGGTGTGGCCCTGCGCCAGCGCGTCCGTGACCGAGGCCTCGGTGTCGCCGCGCAGTGCGTCCACGCGCGCGTACAGCCCGTCGACGAATTCCTGTTCCTGCCGCAATTCACGGTCTGAGAATTCGGTGTTTGACAATTCCGCTCCCGCCCGGATACACTGTGCTCACTGAGCTTTTCTGCGACTTCCGCCAATTGAGGTCGCGAACCACCGAATATACGGAAAGAAATCCCCCGGGCGCAATTCGCCCGGGGGATTTCTGTGTTTCGGGTGACGTCACAGCACGTCGGACAGTTCTTCCAGCAGCCGCCTCCGCGGGCGGGCCCCCACCATCGCCTTCACGGGCTCACCGTCCCGGAAGACCATGAACGTCGGCATCGACAGGACTCCGTACGCGTTCGTGGTGTCCGGGTTGGTGTCCACGTCGAGCTGGACCACCTTCAGCCGGCCCGCCTCCTGTCGGGCGAGTGCGCTCAGCACCGGCCCCATCTGCCGGCAGGGCGGACACCAGTCGGCGGTGAACTCCACCAGCACCGGCAGGTCCGAGTCCAGCACCTCCGCCCCGAAGTCCGCGTCCGTCACCTCGGCCACATCCGTCGCCCTGATCACCTCTCGTGCCCTCCCATGTCGCACAGCGGTTCCGGACCGCCCGGAACCAGCGCCCCGGCGGCCAGCTCCCGCCGCGCCTCCTCGGCACGCGCCAGCTGTGCGCCGACCTGCTCCCGCACCCCCCGCAGCTCGCCGATCAGCGCGTCCAGTTCGTCCAGCTTGCGCCGGTAGACCGCCAGCGACGCCGGGCAGCTGTCCCCCTCGGGGTGCCCGGCCCGCAGGCACTCGACGAACGGCCGGGTCTCCTCCAGGTCGAACCCGAAGTCGCGCAGCGTCCTGATCTGCCGCAGCAGCTTCAGGTCGCGCTCGTCGTACGTGCGGTGCCCGTGGGCGTCCCGCCGGGCGGGCAGCAGTCCCCGCGACTCGTAGTACCGCAGCGTCCGGGTCGTGGTCCCGGCCCGCTCGGCCAGCTCACCGATGCGCATGGGTCCGAACGTACGGCTTGACGCCGACGTCAGGGCAAGGGCCGCGGAGCGGAGGGAGCCGGGGACGCGTCGTTCGTCACGGCACCACCGCCGCCGGCCCCGGCCCCGGCTCCCGGCTCGGGAAAGGCGCGCGGGACGGCGTCGGCACAGGGCACGGGCACGGGGACAGCGGTGTGCTCATGAGGGAGGTGAAGCCCTTGCGCAGGTGCCGGAGGCCGGACGGCGGGACGTGCAGAATGGCTGCCATGACCACCGGCAACACCTCTCGCGCCGACGCGAACCGCCGCCGCATCCTCGACGTGGCCCTCACCGAGCTGCTGCGCGACCCGGACGCGTCCATGGACCAGATCGCGCGCGCCGCCGGTGTCGTCCGGCGGACGGTGTACGGGCACTTCCCGAGCCGTGAGGCACTGATCAGCACGCTCGTCGACGACGCGGTACGGGCGCTGGCGGGCGCGCACGCCGCGGGCCGCGCGGGCGTCGCGGACCCGACGGAGGCCGTGGCACGCTCGGTGCTGGCGGTCTGGGAGATCGCCGACCGCTACCGGCTGCTGGTCGCGCTCGCCCAGCGCACGGTCACCACCCGGGGCATCCGGGAGCGGCTGGCGCCGGTCCGCGAGGAGGCCGTGCGGCTGTTGCAGCGCGGGCTCGACCAGGGCCTCTTCGGCTCCCCGCTGCCCGCGGCGGCCCTGGCGTTCGTGCACGAGCAGATGCTGTTCGCGCTGATGGAGGCCGTGAACGACGGCCTGCTGGAGCCCGGGGAGGCGGGTCCCTCGGCGGCGGTCACGCTGCTGACGGCGGCCGGCGTGCCGGCCGCGCGGGCCATGGAGCTCGTGACCCGCATCGGCGCCTGAGGCCCGGCCGCCCCCTCCGCCGGCGGAAGGACCGCCGGGAGATCCGAAGACAACGCCGAGCGGCCGGGCCCACGGGGAAGGGCTCGGCCGCTCGCCGTTCTTCGGGCCCGGCGGGGGCGGTACCGGTGCGGCACCGTGGCCGGACCGTGCGGGGCCGGACGGCCGGGCGCCGGGTGCGGCGGGCGGCCCGGGCCCAGGAGGGCGGAAGGCTCAGGCCTTGGCCAGTTCCTTCTCGCCGCCCTCACGCTGCTCCGGCTGGTCCGCCGGGGCGCTGTCGGCCCCGTCGTCGAGCAGCGTCCGCTCGTCGAAGGGCAGCTCACCGGCGAGCACCCGCCGGACCCGCTCCTTGTCGACCTCGCCGGTCCAGGTGCCGATCAGCAGGGTCGCGACGGCGTTGCCCGCGAAGTTGGTCAGGGCGCGGGCCTCGCTCATGAAACGGTCGATGCCGACGATGAGCCCGACGCCGTCGACCAGGGCCGGCTTGTGGGACTGCAGGGCGCCGGCGAGCGTGGCCAGACCGGCACCGGTGACGCCGGCGGCACCCTTGGAGGCGATCATCATGAAGAGCAGCAGGGTGATCTGCTGGCCGATGGACAGCGGCTGGTCCATGGCGTCGGCGACGAACAGCGAGGCCATGGTCAGGTAGATCATCGTGCCGTCGAGGTTGAACGAGTAGCCGGTCGGCACGGTGATGCCGACGACGGGACGGCTGACGCCGAGGTGCTCCATCTTGGCGATGAGCCGCGGCAGCGCCGACTCGGACGACGACGTGGAAAGGATCAGCAGGAACTCGCGGGCCAGGTACTTCAGCAGCTGGAAGATGTTGACCCCGGCCACCAGGCGGGTCATCGCGCCGAGCACCACGATCACGAACAGCAGGCAGGTGACGTAGAAGCCGAGCATGATCGCGCCCAGCGCCTTCAGGGCGTCCATCCCGGTCTCGCCGACGACGGCGGCCATGGCGCCGAAGGCGCCGACCGGGGCAGCCCACATGATCATGGCGAGCACGCGGAAGACCAGCCGCTGGATGTGCTCGACGCCGCGCAGGACCGGCTCGCCCTTGCGGCCCATGGCCTGCAGCGCGAAGCCGACGAGCAGCGCGACCAGCAGCGTCTGGAGGACCTGGCCCTCGGTGAACGCCGACACGAGGGTGGTCGGGATGATCCCGAGCACGAAGTCGACCGCGCCCTCGCTGCCGGCCGCCTGCTCGTGGCCCACGCCCTTGACCGCCTCGGTCAGGTGCATGCCGCTGCCGGGGTGCACGATGTTGCCGATCACCAGGCCGATGGCCAGGGCGACGAACGACATGGTGACGAAGTAGCCCAGCGCGAGCCCGCCGACCTTGCCGACCTTCGCGGCCTGGCGCACCGACCCGACGCCCAGCACGATCGTGCAGAAGATGATCGGGGAGATCATCATCTTGATCAGGTTCACGAAGCCCGTGCCGATCGGCTTGAGCTCCTTGGCGAAGTCCGGCGCGGCGAAACCGACGGCGACACCGAGGGCGACCGCGACGATCACCGCGATGTACAGGTAATGGGTGCGGTCCCGCCTGGCAGCGGGTGTGGCAGGTGCCGTATCGGCTGCGCTGGTCACGGAGGCCCTCCTTGACGACGTCATCGGCATCACCGGCGTGCGGCTCACGTCCGGGGGATATGGGGATGCGGCGACTATCTCCCGCACCTGTGAGTGCGGTCACCCTTCCGTTCATTTAGTTCACGCCAGAGCGGAGAGGCAGACTGACGGCATGCGCATACCCGCCTTTCCGAGACCTCGCAGCCTGGCAGGCCAGCTCTTCGCCATGCAGGCCGTGCTGCTCGCGGTCGTCATGGCCGGATATGCACTGTTCACCTACGTCAGCGACCGCCACCAGGCCGAGGAGGCGGCCGGCCGCCAGACCACGGCCGTGGCCCGCTCGGTCGCGGACTCGCCGTCGGTCCGGGCCGCGATCCACACCTCCGACCCCACCGCGGACCTGCAGCCGTACGCCCTCCTGATCCAGCGGGACACCGGCGTCGACTTCGTCACGATCATGACTCCGCGGGGCATCCGCTGGACCCACCCGGACCGCAACGAGATCGGCAGGCCCTTCCTCGGCAACATCTCCGCCGCGCAGCGGGGCCGGTCGTTCACCGAGACCTACACCGGCACCCTCGGCCCGTCCGTCCGCGCCGTCACACCCGTCACGGAGAACGGCCGCGTGATCGGCCTCGTCAGCGCCGGCATCAAGGTGGAGGCGATCAGCCGGCGCATCGAGGCGCAGGTCAGCACCCTGCTGCGGGTCGCCGCCGGAGTCCTCGTGCTCGGCGCGGTGGGCACCTACGTCATCAACGCCCGGCTCCGCCGCCACACGCACGGCATGAACGCGGCCGAGCTGAGCCGCATGCACGACTACCATCAGGCCGCCCTGCACGCCGTGCGCGAGGGCCTGCTGATGCTGGACGCCGGGTACAGGGTGGCGCTCATCAACGACGGCGGGCGGGAGCTGCTGGGGGTGTCCCGCGAGGAGTCCGTGGTGGGCAGGCCGGTGGTCGGCCTCGGCCTGCCGGCACCGCTCACGGGCGCCCTGCTGGCGTCCGAGCCGCGGGTGGACGAGGTGCATCTCACGGCGTCCCGGGTGCTGATGGTGAACACCTCCCCCGTCTCGGGCGGTGAGCGCCGGGGCACCGTGGTGACCCTGCGGGACGTCACCGAGCTGCAGGCCCTGATGGGTGAGCTGGACTCCGAACGCGGCTTCACGCAGGCGCTGCGCTCGCAGGCCCACGAGGCGGCCAACCGGCTGCACACGGTGGTGTCCCTGGTCGAGCTGGGCCGTGCGGAGGAGGCGGTGGAGTTCGCGACGGCGGAGCTGGAGCTGGCCCAGGCGCTCACCGACCAGGTGGTCGCGGCGGTGAGCGAGCCGGTGCTCGCCGCGCTGCTGCTCGGCAAGACGGCCCAGGCCAACGAGCGGGGGGTCGAGCTGGTGGTGTCGCAGGACAGCGGCCTGGACGACGGGCTGCTGCCGCCGACCCTGCCGGCCCGGGACCTGGTCACGATCCTCGGCAACCTCGTCGACAACGCCGTGGACGCGGCCCAGGGCGGCGTGCCCGCCCGGGTGACGGTGACGGCCCGTACCGAGGGCCCGGACCTGCTGCTGCGGGTGGCGGACACGGGGGCGGGCCTGGACCCCGCCCACGCCGAGCTGGTCTTCCAGCGCGGCTTCTCCACCAAGCCCGCCGGGCCCGGCGGGCGCGGGCTGGGCCTGGCCCTCGCCCGCCAGGCCGTGCACCGGCACGGGGGGACGTTGACGGTGGCGGAGGCCGAGGGAGGCGGAGCGGTGTTCGAGGCGCGGCTGCCGCTGGGGAGCGGAACGGAAGGCCGGTCCGAGCCCGGGGCCGCGGTGTCCGGAGGCGTGGCATGACCGGGGCTCAGCCCATCCGGGTCCTGGTGGTGGAGGACGATCCGGTGGCGGCGGACGCGCACGTGCTGTACGTAGGCCGGGTGCCGGGCTTCACCGCGGTCGGCAAGGCGCACAGCGGCGGCGAGGCGCGCCGCATGCTGGAGCGCATGCCGGTGGACCTGCTGCTGCTCGACCTGCACCTGCCGGACGTGCACGGCCTGCAGCTGGCCCGCTCGCTGCGGGCCGCCGGCCATCACGCGGACGTCATCGCGGTGACGTCCGCGCGTGACCTGGCGGTCGTGCGGGAGGGCGTGTCGCTGGGCGTCGTCCAGTACGTGCTGAAGCCGTTCACCTTCGCCACGCTGCGGGACCGGCTGGTCCGGTACGCCGAGTTCCGGGCGGCGGTCGGCGAGGCCAGCGGGCAGGACGAGGTCGACCGGGCGCTGGCGGCGCTGCGGGCGCCGTCGCCGGCCGCGCTGCCGAAGGGGCTGAGCGCGCCGACTCTGGAACGGGTGACCGTGACGCTGCGGAACTGCCCGGACGGCATGACGGCGACCGGCGTCGCCGAGGCGGTCGGCATCTCACGGATCACGGCGCGACGCTATCTGGAGCACCTGGTGGGCGCGGGCCGGGCGGCGCGCAGCCCCCAGTACGGGACGGTCGGCCGGCCCGAGCTGCAGTACCGGTGGGTCCGCAGGCCGTAGCCCCCGGTCACGCCGGGGGGCTACACCTGTAGTGGAACTCGCGTCTGCCCCGTGATTTTGACGACAGGACCCAAGGGCTGTCCCGCGATCCCCGGCGGGCGCACGACGACGGCTACGGCACCTCGCCGCGTTGTCGGATCACCCGAAGACGCCCAGCCCGAAGACGCCCGGTACGAGGACGACCCTCCGCCTCGCGATGCACCGCATCCGACGCCGCGCGCCGATCCACCGCGGGGGACAGCCCTTGGCTAGAAGACGGACTCCGCCTCGTCCATGCGGTGCCTGGGCACCGTCTTCAGCGCGGTGACCGCCTCGGCGAGCGGCACCATCCGGATCTCGGAGCCGCGCAGCGCGGTCATCATGCCGAAGCCGCCTTGGTGCGCGGCCTCCACCGCGTGCCAGCCGAAGCGCGTGGCGAGGACGCGGTCGTACGCGGTCGGGCTGCCGCCGCGCTGGACGTGGCCGAGGATGACCGGGCGGGCCTCCTTGCCCAGGCGCCGCTCCAGTTCGTACGCCAGTGCCGTGCCGATGCCCCGGAAGCGCTCGTGGCCGTACTGGTCGATCTCGCCCTTGCCGTAGTCCATGGTGCCGTCGGCGGGGTGGGCGCCCTCGGCCACGCAGACCACGGCGAACTTCTTGCCCCGGGCGAAGCGCTCCTCGACCATCTTGACCAGGTCGGCGGGGTCGAACGGGCGCTCGGGTAGGCAGATGCCGTGGGCGCCGGCCGCCATGCCGGACTCCAGCGCGATCCAGCCCGCGTGGCGTCCCATGACCTCGACGACCATGACCCGCTGGTGGGACTCGGCCGTCGTCTTCAGGCGGTCCATGGCCTCCGTGGCCACCCCCACCGCGGTGTCGAACCCGAACGTGCGGTCCGTGGAGGAGATGTCGTTGTCGATCGTCTTGGGCACGCCGACCACCGGCAGCCCGGCGTCGGACAGCATCCGCGCCGCCGTCAGGGTGCCCTCGCCGCCGATCGGGATCAGGGCGTCGATGCCGAAGTCGCGGATCATGTCGGAGGCGTTCTCACAGGCCTCGCGCAGCCGGTCGCGCTCCAGGCGGGAGGAGCCGAGTATGGTGCCGCCGCGGGCGAGGATGCCGCTGACCGCGTCGAGGTCGAGGCTGCGATAGCGGCCGTCGAGCAGGCCCGCGTACCCGTCTTCAAAGCCGATGACCTCGTCGCCGTAGGTCGTGACCGCTCGGTGCACGACCGATCGGATCACCGCGTTCAGTCCCGGGCAGTCTCCGCCTGCCGTGAGAACTCCGATACGCATCGTGCTGTGTCTCCTGCTCGCTGTGGACGCCGGTGAGCCAGTCCCGATTGTTTCACGTCGCCCGGACGGACGCGGCCTCCCTCAGCCACGCCTCCCCGCCACCGCGCCCGCCGAGGCGCCGCCGCCCCGAGTCCGCCACCCCATGCCCCGTTTCCCGGCCGCGCGCCGCGCCCCCGCGGATGGCCGTAGGCGCTGTACCCACCGTCGGCGATACTGTCAAGGGGGTTCCGCTCACCTCGGTGGGCGCCTTTTTGTACCCCGCCCCGCGGGCAGGGGGGAGTCGAACCCGCCCGGAAGCTCCCGGCACCCCACCGGTCCCCCACCGGCCCCCGACGAGACCCGACGGGGAAGAAGTCCCCGACGAAACGGAGAGCGCGCGTGACCCGCAGCGTGTACGTGACCGGTATCGAACGCGGCGACGGCCGCCAGGTCGTCGAGCTGGGGGTCATGGAGCTGCTGACCCGGCAGGTCGACCGGGTGGGCGTCTTCCGTCCCCTCGTCCACGACGGGCCGGACCGGCTCTTCGACCTGCTGCGCGCCCGCTACCGCCTCGCGCAGGCGCCGGCGACGGTCTACGGCATGGACTACCGGGAGGCGTCCGCCCTCCAGGCCGAGCAGGGCACCGACGCGCTGGTGTCCGCCCTCGTCGACCGCTTCCACCTGGTCGCCCGGGACTACGACGTCGTCCTCGTCCTGGGCACCGACTTCGCCGGCACCCAGCTCCCGGACGAGCTGGCCCTCAACGCCCGGCTCGCCAACGAGTTCGGCGCCTCCGTGCTGCCGGTGGTGGGCGGGCGCCGGCAGACCGCGGAGTCCGTGCGCGCCGAGACGCACAACGCCTTCCGCGCCTACGACGGCCTCGGCTGCGACGTCCTCGCCATGGTGGTCAACCGGGTCGCGGGCGAGGACCGGGACACGATCGCCGAGCGGCTGGCGTCCCGGCTGCCGGTGCCCTGCTGG
Source organism: Streptomyces sp. NPDC003697 (assembly GCF_053587115.1). Lineage (NCBI taxonomy): Bacteria > Bacillati > Actinomycetota > Actinomycetes > Kitasatosporales > Streptomycetaceae > Streptomyces > Streptomyces sp. NPDC003697. The sequence continues at coordinate 4,409 of NZ_JBSFNN010000103.1, read as the reverse complement.
GTGGTGCCCGACGACCCCGCGCTGTCCGCGCCGACGGTCGCGCAGATCACCCAGGCCCTCGGCGGCACCGTGGTCCTCGGCGACGGCGCGGGGCTGGCGCGCGACGTGCTCGACTTCGTCTTCGGCGGCGCCATGCTGCCGAACCTGCTCGGTGCCCTGACGCCCGGCTGCCTGGTCGTCACGCCGGGCGACCGCGCCGACCTGGTCGTCGGCTCGCTCGCCGCGCACAGCGCAGGCACCCCGCCCATCGCCGGCGTGCTGCTCACCCTGGGCGAGGTGCCCCGCGAGGAGATCCTCACCCTCGCCGCCCGCCTCGCCCCGGGCACGCCCGTGGTCTCCGTGCCCGGCAACAGCTTCCCCACCGCCGAGCAGCTCTTCGCGCTGGAGGGCAAGCTGAGCGCGGCCACCCCGCGCAAGGCCGAGATCGCCCTCGGGCTGTTCGAGCGGTACGTCGAGACCGCCGACCTCGGCCGGCGCGTCTCCACGCCGAGCAGCGACCGGGTCACGCCGATGATGTTCGAGCACAAGCTGCTGGAGCAGGCCCGCTCCGCCCGGCGGCGGGTGGTGCTGCCGGAGGGGACCGAGGAGCGCGTGCTGCACGCGGCCGAGGTGCTGCTGCGCCGGGACGTGTGCGACCTGACGCTGCTCGGCCCGGTGGACACCATCCGCAAGAAGGCCGCCGACCTCGGCATCGACCTCACCGGGTGCCGGCTGATCGACCCGGCCGTCTCCGAGCTGCGCGACTCCTTCGCCGAGCGGTACACCGCGCTGCGCGCCCACAAGGGCGTCACGGTGGAACTGGCCCACGACGTCGTCTCGGACGTCAACTACTTCGGGACGCTCATGGTCGAGCAGGGCCTCGCGGACGGCATGGTGTCGGGGTCGGTGCACTCCACGGCGGCGACGATCCGGCCCGCGTTCGAGATCATCAAGGCCGGGCCCGCAGACGCCCGCCGGGGCGGGGCGCCGGGGGGAGCGCCGATCGTGTCGTCGGTGTTCTTCATGTGCCTGGCCGACCGGGTGCTCGTCTACGGCGACTGCGCGGTCAACCCCGACCCGGACGCCGGGCAGCTCGCCGACATCGCCGTCCAGTCGGCCGCGACCGCCGCCCGGTTCGGCGTCGAGCCGCGGATCGCCATGCTGTCGTACTCCACCGGTACGTCCGGATCGGGCGCCGACGTCGACAAGGTGCGCGAGGCCACCGAGCTGGTGCGCCTGCGGCGGCCCGACCTGAAGATCGAGGGGCCGATCCAGTACGACGCGGCCGTGGCGCCGTCCGTCGCCGCCACCAAGCTGCCCGGTTCCGAGGTGGCCGGGCAGGCCACCGTGCTGATCTTCCCCGACCTGAACACCGGCAACAACACCTACAAGGCCGTACAGCGCTCGGCCGGCGCGATCGCCGTCGGGCCGGTCCTGCAGGGCCTGCGCAAGCCGGTCAACGACCTGTCCCGCGGCGCCCTCGTGCAGGACATCGTCAACACCGTCGCCATCACGGCGATCCAGGCCCAGACGCCCGCCACCTGACGTACCGGAGAAAGCCGTTGAAGACCGTGAGCGCGACCCGTGTCCTCGTCCTGAACTCCGGCTCGTCGTCGCTGAAATACCAGCTGCTCGACATGCGCGACGCGACCCGGCTCGCCGTCGGCCTGGTCGAGCGCATCGGCGAGCAGACCTCCCGGGTCGTCCACACCTGCGTGGGCACGGGCGCCACCCGTGAGTTCAACGGGCCCGTCGCCGACCACGACGCCGCTCTCAAGGCCGTCTCCGAGGAGCTCGCCAAGGACGGTGCCGGCCTGGACTCGCCGGAGCTGGCCGCGATCGGGCACCGGGTGGTGCACGGTGGCATGTTCTTCACCGAGCCGACCGTCGTCGACGACGCCGTGCTCACCGAGATCGAGCGGCTGATCCCGGTCGCGCCGCTGCACAACCCCGCGAACCTCGTCGGTATCCGCACGGCGATGGCGCTGCGCCCGGACCTGCCGCAGGTCGCCGTCTTCGACACGGCCTTCCACACGACGATGCCGGAGGCCGCCGCGCGGTACGCGATCGACGCGCGGATCGCGGACCGGTACCGGGTGCGGCGGTACGGCTTCCACGGGACGTCGCACGCCTACGTCTCCCGGACGACCGCGCGGCTGCTCGGCAGGGTGCCCGAGGACGTCAACGTCATCGTGCTGCACCTGGGCAACGGGGCGTCGGCCTCGGCGGTCAGGGGCGGGAAGTGCGTGGACACCTCGATGGGGCTGACGCCCCTGGAGGGGCTGGTGATGGGTACGCGATCGGGCGACGTCGACCCGGCCGTCGTCTTCCATCTGCAGCGTGTCGGCGGAATGTCCATGGACGAGGTCGACACTCTCCTGAACAAGAGGAGCGGCCTGTTCGGCCTGTGCGGCGACAACGACATGCGGGAGATCCAGCGCCGGATCGACGAGGGCGACCGGCAGGCCGCGCTCGCCTTCGACATCTACATTCACCGGCTGAAGAAGTACATCGGCGCCTACTGTGCGGTACTCGGCACGGTGGACGCGGTCGCCTTCACCGCCGGGGTCGGCGAGAACGCGGCCCGGGTGCGCGAGGCCGCCGTCGCGGGCCTGGAGGGGCTGAGCCTGGCGGTCGACCCGGAGCGCAACGCCGTGCGCGCGGACCGTGCGCGGCTCATCTCGCCCGACGGCGCACGGACCGCGGTGGCCGTGGTACCCACGGACGAGGAAATGGAGATCGCCACGCAGACCTACGCACTGGTCGGAAAGGACGACTGAGATCGCCCGAGGAATTCGACGGCACTCGCCTGAGCACGAACCCGCCCATTTGTAGATTCCGCCAGATCGAATATTCCGTAGCGAAACAAACCGATAGGATCGCTCCATGCGCCGTTCGAAAATCGTCTGTACTCTCGGCCCCGCGGTCGACTCCCACGAGATGCTCGTCGCCCTGATCGAGGCCGGCATGAACGTGGCCCGCTTCAACTTCAGCCACGGCACCCACGCCGAGCACCAGGGCCGCTACCACCGCGTCCGCACCGCCGCCAAGGAGACCGGCCGGGCCGTCGGTGTCCTCGCCGACCTGCAGGGGCCGAAGATCCGTCTGGAGACCTTCGCCGAGGGCCCGGTGGAGCTGGAGCGGGGTGACGAGTTCACCATCACCACCGAGGACGTCCCGGGCGACAAGCACATCTGCGGCACGACGTACAAGGGGCTGCCGGGCGACGTCTCACGCGGCGACCAGATCCTCATCAACGACGGCAACGTCGAGTTGAAGGTCGTCGACGTCGAGGGCTCGCGGGTCAAGACGATCGTCATCGAGGGCGGTGTGGTCTCCGACCACAAGGGCATCAACCTGCCCGGCACGGCCGTGAACGTCCCGGCGCTGTCCGAGAAGGACGTCGACGACCTCCGCTTCGCGCTGCGCATGGGCTGCGACATGGTCGCCCTGTCCTTCGTCCGCGACGCCAAGGACGTCGCCGACGTGCACCGCGTCATGGACGAGGAGGGCCGCCGCGTCCCCGTCATCGCCAAGGTGGAGAAGCCACAGGCGGTGGAGAACATGCAGGACGTCGTGATGGCGTTCGACGGCGTGATGGTCGCCCGCGGCGACCTGGCCGTGGAGTACCCGCTCGAGAAGGTCCCCATGGTGCAGAAGCGCCTGATCGAGCTGTGCCGGCGCAACGCCAAGCCGGTGATCGTGGCGACCCAGATGATGGAGTCGATGATCACCAATTCCCGCCCGACCCGCGCCGAGGCCTCCGACGTGGCCAATGCGATCCTGGACGGCGCCGACGCGGTCATGCTGTCGGCGGAGTCGAGCGTGGGCGCGTACCCGATCGAGACCGTCAAGACGATGTCGAAGATCGTCCAGGCGGCCGAGGAGGAGCTGCTCTCCAAGGGCCTGCAGCCGCTCGTGCCCGGCAAGAAGCCGCGCACGCAGGGCGGTGCGGTCGCCCGTGCCGCGGCCGAGATCGCCGACTTCCTGGGCGCCCGGGGCCTGGTGGCCTTCACCCAGTCCGGTGACACCGCCCGCCGGCTGTCCCGCTACCGCGCGGCCCAGCCGATCCTGGCGTTCACCACGGACGAGTCCACCCGCAACCAGCTGACGCTGAGCTGGGGCGTGGAGCCGCACGTCGTGCCGTTCGTCCACAGCACCGACGAGATGGTCGACCTGGTCGACCAGGAACTCATCAAGCTGAAGCGCTTCAACGCCGGCGACACGGTGGTCATGACCGCCGGTTCGCCCCCCGGCGTGCCCGGCACCACCAACATGGTCCGGGTGCACCACCTGGGCGGCGCCCGCGGCTGACCGCCCGGTCCCTCCGCGGCGCGGAGGACACCCCCCGTCAGGGCTGTGGCCCGGCACCCCGCACAGGCGCCCGCGGCCCGCCACTTGCGGAGGATCTCCTGGTGCCAGTCCTCGGC
>NZ_JBSFNN010000102.1:0-21155 GCF_053587115.1 Streptomyces sp. NPDC003697 | reverse complement strand
GTGGCTGCCGGCGCTCGCCGCGGTCCTGGCGGGCGTGGACGCGTCCATCGAGAGGGGCGAGCTGGTCGTCCCGCCGCGCACCGGCGGGCCGGGGCGGCCGTGCGCTCACGGCCCCGTGGGCCGAAGAGGGGTCCGGGGCGGGGCGGACGGATGCGGGAAGGGCCCGGCCACCCGGAACACCACGGCTACCCCAACGCGGGCGCGGCCGACCGGGCCCGCGCGCTCACCGCTCTTCCCGGCGCGCGCCGGCTCACGGACGCGCCCGCACCAAGGACTCACCTCCCGGGCCCTCGCCGGTGCTGACCGACTGCGACCGGACCGAACGTCCACCGCCCCGGTCGGCACCGGTGCCGACCGGCGATGCCCGCACCGGAGACTCACCTCCCGGGCCGTCGCCGGGTGTGCTGACCGACTGTGACCGCACCGAAGGCTCGCCGGCCGTGTCCGCACCGAGGTCCACCGCCTGGGCGGCCACAGGGTGCTGACCGGCGACGCATCGGCACCGAAGGTCCACCCGCCGGCCCCGTACCCGGGCTGTCGCCGGTCCTCAGGGGTGCGACAGCTGACCCGCGCCGCCCCGTCGGCGTATCCGGCCCCGCGCCCGCTCGGCCGCCCGTCCCTGGCGCCGGACGCGGCGCCGCTCGCGCCGCATCTCCCGGGCCGTGCTGCTCGGCGTCGACACCACGCCGTGGCGCTGGTTCCACACCTGACGGGTCACCCACACGTCGAGCACGGCCCATGTGGCCACGATGGTGGCGGCCACGCTGCCGAGGACCATGGGCAACGCCAGCCACACCCCGGCCATGGTGCACAGGAACGCCACCATCGCCTGTATCAGCGTCACCGAGATGATCAGTACCGCCCGGACGGCGGCCTCCCGCACCGGGTCCGGCATCCGGCGCCGGCGCGCCGGTTCCTCGACCCACAAGGGCTTGCGGGCCCGATGCTCCGCGTGTGCCGGCCCCCGCTCGCCGGCCGCCGTCCCGGCGCCGTACGACGCGGCCGGTCCGCCCTCTCCCGCCGTACCGCCGCGGCCGGAGGCCCCGGACGCCCTCCGCGCCGTGCCGATCCCTGCCACCCCGCCGTCACCGGCCGTCTCGCGCCGCTCCGCCGTGTCCATCAACGTGTCACTCCCCACCGCCAGCAGACCGCTCGCCCAGGTACGCCCGAAGACCCCGCTTCCCAGTGGCTGCCCGGCTCGGGCCGATGTACGCCCCCCAGGTGCGGGATGCGGCTCCTGTGACCGGTTCCGCCCCCATTCCTCACAGACAAGGACCGAACGAGGCGTCAGGAAGTTCCCCGAGCAGCGAAAAGAACCGGCCAACCCGCCAACCGGCCCTGTCCGCCGGACCTTTCCGGCCGTCCGCCGCGCGGCGGGTTTCCGGGGCGTCATCTCCCGCCATGGCGGGACAACTCCCCCTCGCGCGCCCCGGGTGCGGAAGTTCGGGCTCCGGACGGTTCTTCGAGTTATCCGTGCGTCGGTAGTAGGCTCGCGCCGTTTGTTGACGCACATGCGTACCCCCTGCCCACGGGGGTCGAGCTGGGGGAGGCCATGCGCTTTCGCGGAAAGTCCATCCGCAGGAAGATCGTGGCGCTGCTGCTGGTGCCGCTGGTGTCCCTCACCGCGATCTGGGGGCTCGGAAGCGCGATCACGGGACGCGAGGCGACCCGGCTGTTCCAGGTGACGGCCATCGTGGAGAAGGTCGGCTATCCCACCGAGGACATCGTCCGCGCGCTGCAGCAGGAACGCCGCCAGACGCTCGTCTACCTCGCCGACCCGCGGACCTCCGACGCGCTCTCGGCGCTGCGCAGCACCCGCACCGCCACCGACACCGCCCTGGCCGCCCTCCGCCGCAAGGCCGGCGACTCCGGCGTCCGGGACGGGATGGACGGCGTGGACGGCATGGACGCGGACGACGCGCAGCACCTCACCGCCGTCCTCGACGCTCTGGACGACCTCGGCTCCCTGCGCGACAGCGTGGCGGGCGGCACCGTCTCCCGGTCCCAGGCCCTCGATCTCTACAACCGTCTGGTCGACCCGTGCTTCGCGCTGCTCACCGCCCTGGACGGCATCGACGACGTGGAACTGGACAAGCAGGCGCGTGCCCTGGTCGGCGTCACCCGCGCCCGCGAACTGCTCTCCCGCGAGGACGCCCTGCTCGGCTCGGCCCTGGTCGTCGGGAAGCTCTCCGGCACCGAGGTGCGTGACGTCTCCGCCCTCATCGCCCAGCGCACCCTGCTGTACGACATCAACCTGCCGCTGCTGCCCTCCTCGGAGCGGGAACGGTACGAGGGCCTGTGGAAGGACGCCGGCACCGCTCCGCTGACGGCCGCCGAACGCGCCGTCGTCTCCTCGGGGGCGGGCACGCCCCGCGACGTCACGGCCAAGAGCTGGGACACCGCGGCCGCGACGGTGCTCGACGACCTGCGCGTTCTGGACGACCGGGTGGCCGACCGCTACCAGGACCGGGTCCGCCCCGTCGCCGTGGGCGTGATCGTGGAGGCGGCCCTCGTCGGCGTCCTCGGCCTGGTGGCGCTGCTGGTCTCCCTGGTCGTCTCCGTGCGCGTCGGCCGCAGCCTCGTCCGCGACCTGCGCCAACTGCGCCTGGAGGCCCACGAGGCGTCCGGGGTCCGGCTGCCCAGCGTGATGCGCCGGCTGTCGGCCGGAGAACACGTCGACGTGGAGACCGAGGTCCCACGCCTGCGGTTCGACAGGAATGAGATCGGCGAGGTCGGTCAGGCCCTCAACACCCTGCAGCGGGCTGCCGTCGAGGCCGCCGTCAAACAGGCCGAACTCCGTGCCGGGGTCTCCGAGGTCTTCGTCAACCTCGCCCGCCGCAGCCAGGTCCTGCTGCACAAGCAGCTCACCCTCCTCGACGCCATGGAACGCCGCACCGAGGACACCGACGAACTCGCCGACCTGTTCCGGCTCGACCACCTGACCACCCGCATGCGACGGCACGCCGAGGGCCTGGTGATCCTCTCCGGTGCTGCTCCCTCCCGGCAGTGGCGCAAACCCGTGCAGCTGATGGACGTGGTGCGCGCCGCCGTCGCCGAGGTGGAGGACTACGAACGCATCGAGGTCCGCCGGCTGCCGCGCGTCGCGGTCACCGGTCCGGCGGTCGCCGACACCACCCACCTCCTGGCCGAGATCCTGGAGAACGCGACCGTGTTCTCCCCTCCGCACACGGCCGTGCAGGTCGTCGGAGAACGGGTCGCCAACGGCTTCACCCTGGAGATCCACGACCGGGGCCTCGGCATGGCCGCCGAAGCCCTGCTGGACGCCAACCTCCGGCTCGCCGAGACAGCGGAGTTCGAACTGTCGGACACCGACCGGCTCGGCCTGTTCGTGGTCAGCCGGCTCGCCCAGCGGCAGAACATCCGGGTCTCGCTGCAGCCGTCCCCGTACGGCGGCACCACCGCCGTCGTCTTCATCCCGGACGTGCTGCTGACGGACGACGTCCCCGACACCAACGGCCTCGGCTTCCGCCTCGACCCGGCGCGGTCCGCGCAGGGAGCCGGCCTCAAGGAGAGCCGCAGGACGGCCCTGCCCCAGACGCCCGTGCCGCTTCCCGGCCTGCCGGCGTCGCTGCTGGACGGGCCGGTGGAGCTGGAGGCACCCGTCGACCTCGACGCCCTCGGCGGCTTCCCGGACGCCCTCGGGGACGAGGACGGCGAGCACGACGCACTGTTCGGCCCGCGCCGCCTGCTCGGCGGCCCGGAGGCGGGTGCCGCGGCGACCCGCCCCGGCACGGACCACCGGCAGGCGACCGGTCTGCGCGGCGGACCGGACCGCACCGGCGCAGGCAAGGAGCAGGGGGGCCCGGTCCCGCTGCCCCGGCGCCGCACGCCCAAGCTGGTCAGCTCGCACGGGCGCCCGGTCGGCGAGCGCCGGTCCCGCCGCGAGGGCGCGAACGGCGCGCCGTCGCCGGGCCCGGCCGGGCAGGAGCCGCAGGAAGCCGCCCCGCTGCCGGCCCGCCGGCGCGGGGAGACGCCCGCGAGGGAAGCCGGCGCGGGAGCGGGCCGCGGCGGTGGACACGACGCCTCCCCGGCCCCCGCCGGGCGGGCGGAGGAGCCCCCGGTCCTTCCCCGGCGCACCCGCACCACCGGGCGCGCCGCGGACCGTCCGGACGAGGACGCCCGGCGCGGTGCCACCGCGCCGGGCGAGCCGGGACCCGACGCCGGGCCGCTGCCCCGGCGTGTGCGGCAGGCGAGTCTCGCCCCGCAACTGAGGAACAGCTCCGAACGGCGCACCGAGGACCGGTCCGACCCGGTCGACCGCGACGCCGAGGAGGTGCGCAGCCGGATGGCCTCGCTCCAGCGGGGCTGGCGGCGCGGCCGTGAGGAGAACGCCGCGGGCGACGACGCCCGGGGCGGCACAGCACAGGGAACGACAGAGGGGGACGGTCGATGACCGCACCGAAGGCGACCGGCCACACCGCGACCGACAGGAAGGAGCTCAACTGGCTCCTCGACGACCTCGTGGAGCGTGTCGCCAGCATCCGCAAGGCCGTCGTGCTCTCCGGGGACGGCCTGCCGACGGGCGTGTCCAAGGACCTGACGCGGGAGGACAGTGAGCACCTGGCCGCCGTGGCCTCCGGCTTCCACAGCCTCGCCAAGGGCGTCGGACGCCACTTCGAGGCGGGCAGTGTCCGGCAGACGGTGGTCGAACTCGACGACGCCTTCCTGTTCGTCACCGCCGCCGGCGACGGCAGCTGCCTCGCCGTCCTGTCGGACGCCGACTCGGACGTGGGCCAGGTGGCGTACGAGATGACGCTCCTGGTCAAGCGGGTCGGTGTGCATCTCGGCGCCGCTCCGCGCACCGATCTGTCCTCCGGCGGGTAGTGGGACGACATGAGCGCAGACGGTCAGGGACGAAGTCACTGGTTCGACGACGAGGCCGGACCGGTGGTACGTCCGTACGCCATGACGCGGGGCCGCACCAGCCATGCGGCCCAGCACCGCCTCGACCTGATCGCGGTGGTCCTCACCGAGCCCGACGTGGACGACCCGGAGGAGGACCCGACCCTTTCCCCGGAACACGTGGGCATCGTCGAACTGTGCCGGGACACCCCGCAGTCGGTGGCCGAACTCGCCGCGGAGCTCGACATCCCCGTCGGTGTCGTCCGGGTGCTGGTCGGCGACCTCGTGGACGAGGAGTACGTCCACGTGACACGTCCGGTGCCGCCGGCCGAGCTGCCGGACGAGAGTATCCTGCGCGACGTGATCAACGGCCTGCGTGCGCTGTGAGCAGCGCGGAAGCGGGGTAGTGACGTGACAGGCTGGCAGTTCTGGGTCGACCGCGGCGGCACCTTCACCGACATCGTCGCGCGGCGCCCGGACGGCTGCCTGCTGACGCACAAGCTGCTGTCCGACAACCCCGCGCGGTACGCCGACGCCGCCGTCGCCGGAGTACGGGAACTCCTCGGCGGCCGTACGGAACCCGTCGAGTCCGTCCGCATGGGCACCACCGTCGCCACCAACGCCTTGCTGGAGCGCAGGGGCGAGCGCACCCTCCTCGTCGTCACCCGGGGTTTCCGCGACGCCCTGCGCATCGCCTACCAGAACCGCCCGCACATCTTCGCCCGCCGTATCGACCTGCCCGAGCTGCTGTACGAGCGCGTCGTCGAGGCCGATGAGCGCATCGACGCCGACGGCACCGTGCTGCGCGCCCCCGACCTGGACGCTCTGGCGGGGCCCCTCCGCGAGGCGTACGACGACGGAATCCGCGCCGTCGCCGTGGTCTTCCTGCACAGCCACCTCCACCCCGCGCACGAACGGGCCGTCGGTGAGCTGGCCGCCCGGATCGGCTTCCCGCAGATCTCGCTGTCCGCCGAGACCAGCCCGCTGATGAAGTTCGTCCCCCGGGGGGACACCGCCGTCGTCGACGCCTATCTGTCGCCCGTGCTGCGCCGCTACGTCCAGCACGTCGCCGGCCGGCTCCCCGGCGTGCGGCTGATGTTCATGCAGTCCAACGGCGGCCTCGCCGAGGCGGGCCAGTTCCGCGGCAAGGACGCCGTCCTGTCCGGCCCGGCGGGCGGCATCGTCGGCATGGCCCGCATGTCCCAGCGAGCCGGCTTCGACCGCGTCATCGGCTTCGACATGGGCGGCACCTCCACGGACGTCTCCCACTTCGCGGGCGGGTACGAACGCGTCTTCACCACGCAGATCGCCGGTGTCCGGCTGCGCGCCCCCATGCTCGACATCCACACCGTGGCGGCCGGCGGAGGCTCGGTCCTGCGCTTCGACGGCTCGCGCTACCGGGTGGGTCCCGACTCCGCGGGAGCCGATCCGGGGCCCGCCTGCTACCGCGGCGGCGGCCCGCTGGCCGTCACCGACGCCAACGTCGTGCTCGGCCGCATCCAGGCGGCCCACTTCCCCCGGGTCTTCGGCCCCGACGGCGACCAGCCCCTGGACGAGGCGCTGGTCCGTGAGCGCTTCACCGCCCTCGCCCGCGAGATCCGCGACCGCACCGGCGACGACCGCACCCCCGAGCAGGTCGCCGAGGGCTATCTGCAGATCGCCGTCACCAACATCGCCAACGCCGTCAAACGGATCTCCGTGCAGAAGGGACACGACGTCACCCGCTACGCCCTGACCACCTTCGGGGGAGCGGGCGGCCAGCACGCCTGCAAGGTCGCCGACGCGCTCGGCATCCGCACCGTTCTCGTGCCCCCGCTCGCCGGAGTCCTCTCCGCCCTCGGTATCGGCCTGGCCGACACCACCGCCATGCGCGAGCAGTCCGTGGAGACGCCCCTGGAACCCGCCTCCATGCCGGGTGTGCTGAGGACCGCCGACGCCCTGGAGCGCGCGGCCCGCGCGGAACTGCTCGCCGAGGACGTCCCCGAGGAGCGCATCCGCGTCGCCCGGCGCGCCCAGCTCCGCTACGACGGCACCGACACCGCCCTCACCGTGTCCCTCAGTGAGCCCGCCACCATGCGGAGCGCCTTCGAGGAACGCCATCGCGCCACGTACTCCTTCACACTGGACCGCCCCGTCGTCGTCGAAGCCCTCTCCGTCGAAGCCACCGGCCTCACCGAACCCCCCGATCTGTCCGCCCTCGCCCCCTACGAAGCGGCCCGCGACAGCCGGCCCGCCGGCCCGGAACCCGTCCGGCTCCACACCGGGGGCGCCTGGCACGACGTCCCCCTCCACCGCCGGACGGACCTTCCGCCCGGCCAGGCCGTCACCGGACCCGCGATCATCACGGAGGCCGGCGCGACGACCGTCGTGGACGACGGCTGGCGGGCCGAGGCGACCGACGGCGGCCATCTGGTCCTGGAACGCGTGGCGACTACGGAGAGTTCCCGGGCCGGCACGGAGGCCGACCCGGTCCTCCTCGAGGTCTTCAACAACCTGTTCGTGTCGATCGCCGAGCAGATGGGTGCCCGCCTGGAGTCCACGGCCCAGTCGGTCAACATCAAGGAACGCCTCGACTTCTCCTGCGCCCTGTTCGACCCGGACGGGAACCTGGTGGCCAACGCCCCGCACATCCCCGTGCATCTCGGGTCCATGGGCACCAGCGTCAAGGAGGTCGTCCGGCGCAGCGGCCCCCGGATGCGGCCCGGGCACGCGTACGCGGTCAACGACCCGTACCACGGTGGCACCCACCTGCCCGACATCACCGTGGTCAGCCCCGTCTTCGACGCGCGGGGCGAGCGCATCCTGTTCCACGTCGCCTCGCGTGGACACCACGCCGAGATCGGCGGGTCCGCCCCGGGCTCCATGCCGGCGGACAGCCGCACGATCGAGGAGGAGGGCGTTCTCTTCGACGACTGGCTGCTCGCCGAGGGCGGCCGCTTCCGCGAGGAGGAGACGCACCGCCTCCTGACCGAGGCCCCCTACCCCTCCCGCAACCCCCGGACCAACCTCGCCGACCTGCGGGCCCAGATCGCGGCCAACCAGAAGGGCGTCGACGAGGTCGGGCGGATGATCGAGGAGTTCGGCCCGGACGTCGTGCAGGCCTACATGCGGCACGTCCAGGACAACGCCGAGGAGGCCGTGCGCCGCGTCGTCGACGCCCTGGACGACGGCGAGTACGCCTACGAGACCGACGCGGGCGCCGTCATCCGGGTGCGTGTGCGCGTGGACCGGGACAACCGCAGCGCGACCGTCGACTTCACCGGTACCTCGGCGCAGCTCGGCACCAACTTCAACGCCCCCCGCTCCGTGGTCGACGCCGCCGTCCTGTACGTCTTCCGCACCCTGGTCGCCGACGACATCCCGCTCAACGACGGCTGTCTGCGGCCTCTGACGATCATCGTGCCGCCCGGCTCCATGCTGGCCCCCGAGCCGCCGGCCGCCGTCGTCGCGGGCAACGTGGAGACCTCCCAGGCGATCACCGGTGCCCTCTACGCGGCGCTCGGCGTCCAGGCCGAGGGCTCCGGCACGATGAACAACGTCACCTTCGGCAACGAGCGCCACCAGTACTACGAGACCGTCGCCTCCGGATCCGGCGCGGGTGACGGCTTCGCCGGTGCGAGCGTGGTGCAGACGCACATGACCAACTCCCGGCTCACCGACCCGGAAGTCCTCGAATGGCGCCTGCCCGTCCGGCTGGAGGAGTTCGCCATCCGCCACGGCAGCGGAGGCGCCGGACGGTGGCGCGGCGGCGACGGCGCGGTGCGCCGCATCCGCTTCCTGGAGCCCATGACGGTCTCCACGCTGAGCCAGCACCGCAGGGTCCCGCCCTACGGCATGGCCGGCGGCGAGCCCGGCGCGCTGGGCGCCAACCGCGTGGAGCGCGCGGACGGCACGGTCGTCGCGCTCGGCGCGAGCGACGCGACGGACGTCGGACCGGGCGACGTACTCGTCGTCGAAACCCCAGGTGGCGGAGGCTACGGCCCGCCGCCACCCGCATCCCATCGAGCAGGAGAAGGAAACGATGATCTTCGGGCGTTCTGAGCGCGGCAAGCCCCCGGTCGAGCCCGTCACGCTCAAGATCCTCGTGGCGGGCGGCTTCGGCGTCGGCAAGACGACCCTCGTCGGCGCGGTCAGCGAGATCAAGCCGCTGCGCACCGAGGAACTGCTCACCGAGGCCGGGCGCCCCGTCGACGACGTCAGCGGCGTGGAGGGCAAGCGCACCACCACCGTGGCCATGGACTTCGGGCGCATCACCCTGCGTGAGGACCTGGTGCTGTACCTGTTCGGGACGCCGGGGCAGGAGCGGTTCTGGTTCATGTGGGACGAGCTGTCCGAGGGCGCGCTGGGCGCCGTGGTCCTCGCCGACACCCGCCGGCTGGAGGACTGCTTCGCCGCCGTCGACTATTTCGAGCGGCGCTCCATCCCGTTCGTCGTGGGCGTGAACTGTTTCGAGGGCGCCCCGCGCTACCCGGCGGACGCGGTCCGCCAGGCCCTCGACCTCGACGACGACGTCCCGCTCGTGCTGGGCGACGCCCGCGACCGCGAGTCCGTCAAGGAGGTCCTGGTCGGGGTTGTCCAGCACGCGATGGCGTACGCGGCGGGCCGCCGCCAGGCCCTCTCCACCTGAGAGTCGGCGCCTGCCGGTACCCCGCCCGGGCACGGGCAGCGGCGCGGCGCCCGCCCGACCGGCCCGGCGCCGGGGACGCGCACCCGCGGGCCGTCTATTCGTCGTCGTCCAGCCAGCCGAAGCTCCTCTCCACGGCCTTGTGCCATTTGCGGTACTGGCGGTCGCGGACCGAGGGGTCCATGGACGGGGTCCACTCGGCGTCCTGCTTCCAGTGCGACTTCAGCTCGTCGAGGTCGTCCCACACCCCGGTGGCGAGCCCGGCCGCGTACGCCGCGCCGAGGCAGGTCGTCTCGGAGACCTTCGGGCGGATCACCGGCACGTCCAGGACATCCGCCTGGTGCTGCATGAGCAGGTTGTTCTTCGTCATGCCGCCGTCCACCTTGAGGGCGGTGAGCCGCACCCCGGAGTCCTGGTACATGGCGTCGACGACCTCGCGCGTCTGCCAGCTGGTGGCCTCGAGCACCGCCCGTGCCAGGTGGGCCTTCGTGACGTACCGCGTCAGGCCGGTGATCACCCCGCGCGCGTCCGACCGCCAGTACGGGGCGAACAGACCGGAGAAGGCGGGCACGATGTAGGCGCCGCCGTTGTCCTCGACGCTCGCCGCCAGCGGCTCGATCTCGTCCGACGTGCGGATGATCCCGAGCTGGTCGCGGAACCACTGCACCAGCGCGCCCGTGATCGCGATGGAGCCCTCCAGGCAGTACACCGGCGCCTGGTCGCCGATCTTGTAGCCCATGGTGGTGAGCAGGCCGCTCTTCGACGGCACGGGCCGGTTGCCGGTGTTCAGCAGCAGGAAGCTGCCGGTGCCGTAGGTGTTCTTGGCGTCGCCCACGTCGTAGCAGGCCTGCCCGAACACGGCCGCCTGCTGGTCGCCGAGGGCCGAGGCCACGGGCACCCCGGCGAGCTGGCCGACGGCCGTGCCGTAGACCTCGGAGGAGGACCTGATCTCGGGCAGGATCGCCTCGGGGATGTTCATCGCGGACAGGATCGACGGGTCCCACTGGAGGGTCTCCAGGTTCATCAGCAGGGTGCGTCCGGCGTTGGTGACGTCGGTGACGTGCTGCCCGCCGTCGGTACCGCCGGTGAGCTTCCAGATGAGCCAGGAGTCGATCGTGCCGAAGGCGATCTCACCGCGCTCGGCCCGTTCGCGCAGACCGGGAACGTGGTCCAGCAGCCAGACGGCCTTGGGTCCCGAGAAGTAGCTGGCCAGCGGGAGACCCGTTCGATCGCGGAAACGGTCCTGCCCCTCGGATCCGGCGAGTTCGTGGCACAGTGCCGAGGTGCGGGTGTCCTGCCAGACGATCGCGTTGTGCACGGGCTTGCCCGTGGCGCGGTCCCACAGCACGGTCGTCTCGCGCTGGTTGGTGATGCCGAGCGCGCTGAGCCGATCGGCGCGCAGCCCGGCCTTGGCGACGGCGCCCGCCACCACCGCCTGCACCTTGGACCAGATCTCGGTGGCGTCGTGCTCCACCCAGCCCGGTCTGGGGAACATCTGGCGGTGTTCGCGCTGGTCGACGGCGACGATGGCACCGCTGTGGTCGAAGACGATGCAGCGGCTCGAGGTCGTGCCCTGGTCGATGGCCGCCACGTACTTCTCGGCGTTGTCCGTCATGGCTGCGCCCCTTGGTGGCGAGGGTCGGAAGACTGCGGTGCTGAGGCCGCCCGCGGGGACCGGCAGGACGAGCGCGACCGTGCTGGTGATCGTTCGCTGCCGGGTGGGCGGTCGGGTTCTCGGATCCTGGGGACGGCTGGGGTCGGGCGAGTCGTGCCGACGCTGGGGACGGGGGTGCGCCGGGGCTGCCGACGCCTGGTACCGGTTCGGCCATCATTGTCCCGGAACCGCTCGGGATGGGCGAGGCGGACGAGGCGCGCGCACGTACGGCGGCGCACGGGTCCGGGCACCGCGCGTCGCGGAACTTCCCCGGGACGGTTCCCAGACCGGACCCGTTCCTGATAGATGCAGGGGACATGACACGACTGACCCGTGCCGTCCGCGGCCTGATCACCGGCGTCGCCGCCCTGCTGACCGTGACCGCCGCCTCCGCCACCGCGCAGGCCACGCCCGAACCCGGGGCCCCGCAGGACTTCGTCGCCCTGAGCACCGTCGATCCGACGATCATCCAGGAGATCCGCTACTTCACCCCGCACAACTTCGTCGGCGAACGCGTCGACGGCTACCGGCAGCCCCTGTGCATCCTCACCCGGCCCGCGGCCGAGGCGCTTCACCAGGCGCAGCGGCAGCTGCTGCGCCGGGGCTACACGCTCAAGGTGTACGACTGCTACCGGCCCCAGCGCGCCGTCGACCACTTCGTGCGCTGGGCGCAGGACCTCGGCGACCAGAGGATGAAGGGCGAGTTCTACCCGGACGTCGACAAGACCCGGCTGTTCCAGGACGGGTACATCGCGGAGAAGTCCGGCCACAGCCGCGGCTCGACGATGGACCTCACCCTCGTCAAGCTCCCCGCGAAGCCCACCCCTCCCTACACTCCGCGCATGCCCCTGGTGCCCTGCTACGCGCCTCGGGCCGAACGCTTCCCGGACAACTCGGTGGACATGGGCACCGGTTACGACTGCTTCGACACCCTCGCCCACACGCTCGACCCCCGCGTCCAGGGGCAGCAACGAGCCAACCGGCTGCTGCTCAAGAGCACCCTGGAGGCGCTCGGCTTCGTCAACCTCGCCGAGGAGTGGTGGCACTACACCTACAAGCCCGAGCCCTACCCGGACACGTACTTCGACTTCCCCGTGAGCCGGACGTCCCTCACGGCCGGACACCGAGCGCCCTGAGCGAAAACGTCCTGCCGCGATCGGATACAGTCCCGCGCGTGTCCGAAAACCACCACGCAAGCGTCAACTCCGCGCCGCACTCCCACTGTTCCAGCTGCGGAGCACCCTACGGAGACGGCGTCACGGGCTGGCCCCGCACCTGCCCGGCCTGCGGAACCGTGGCCTACCGCAACCCGCTGCCGGTCGCGGTGGCCCTGCAGCCCGTGTACGACACGCAGGGCACCGGCCTGGTCGTCATCACCCGCGCCATCGCCCCCGCGCGTGGGGGCACGGCACTGCCGGGCGGATACATCGACGACCGTGAGGACTGGCGGCAGGCCGTCGTCCGCGAACTGCGGGAGGAGACGGGCATCGAGGCGGCGAGCCGCGACGTGCGGCTCGCCGACGCGATGAGCTCTCCCGACGGGCACCTGCTGCTCTTCGGGCTTCTGCCCGAACGCCCCGCCGAGGGCCTGCCGCCGTCCGCGGCCACGGACGAGACAGCGGGCCGGCACCTGCTGCGCCGGCCCGAGGAACTCGCCTTCCCGCTCCACACGCTGGCCGTCCGGGCCTGGTTCGAGGGCCGCTACGTCTGAGCGCGGTCCCCGCCACGGCCTCGTACGCGCACCGGACAGGGCGGCGCGCCGGCGCCGTCCTCCCGTTCCCGTTCGACGACCAGGCGGCCGTCCCGCCAGCGGACGGCGTAGTGCTCGATCTCCGGCTCGTCCCAGCCGTCCCCCGCGTCCCGCACCACCGCACCGCCGCCGGTGCGGCCCCGCGCGGGCGCCCACACCTCCAGCTCCAGGCCCCCGTCCCCACCCCGCACCGGGAGGACGGCACCCGCCCGCACGAGCACCGGGATCCGCGACAGCGGGGCGTCGACCAGCACCTGCGACGGCCCCTCGTAGGCCCGCTCCGTCGCCGTGTCGTACCAGCGGCCCCGCGGCAGCCGCACCGCGCGCCGCCCGGTACCGGGACCCAGCACCGGCGCCACCAGCAGGCAGTCCCCGAGCAGGAAGGCGTCCTCACAGTCCCGCAGCGCGCGGTCCTCCGGCGCGCCCCACCACAGCGGCCGGACCATGGGCGCCCCCGTGCGCCGCGCCAGATGGGCCAGCGTGGCGAAGTACGGCGATAGGCGGCGGCGCTCCAGCAGCGCCCCGCGCAGGTGCTCCAGCACCTCCGGGCCGCATCGCCACGGCTCCCGGCGCCCCCCGCGCCCACCCGAGCGGGTCCGGAACAGCGGCAGATAGGCCCCCAGCTGCCACCGGCGCACGTACAGCTCCGAGGAGGCGGTCCCGTCGAGCCCGCCGGCATCGGCCCCCGAGAACGGCACCCCGCACAGTCCCAGACCCACGACCGACGACAGTGAAGCCCGCAGCGCCGGCCAGCCCGCGCCGACGTCCCCCGGCCACGCACCCGCGTACCGCTGCATCCCGGCCCACCCCGACCGCGAGGACACGAACGGCCGCTCCTGCGGCAGCAGCGTCCGCAGCCCCTCGTACGCCGCCGCGGCCATGCACAGGGCGTACACGTTGTGGGCCTCGCGATGGTCGCCGCCCCGGCCCTCCAGGCAGTGGCGGGCGGACCGCGGCAGTGCCGGCCCGCCGAAGGCGGCGAAGGACGTGGGCTCGTCCGGGTCGTGCCAGAAGCCCGAGAAGCCCTGCGCCAGCCGCTCCGCGTACAGCCCGCCCCACCACGCACGCACACGCGCGTCCGTGAAGTCGGGGAAGACCGCCTCACCCGGCCCTACGGCCCCGCGGACGAGCCGGCCGGACGGGTCCCGCACGAAGGCGTCCCGCGCGGTCCCGCCGTCGTACACGGCATGGCCCGGAACGGCCCGCACCGCCGGTTCGACGGCGGACACCAGCCGGATGCCGTCCCGGCGCAGCTCGTCGGCGAGCACCGGCAGCCCGGGGGAGCGCTCCTGGTCGACGCCGAACGTCCGGCACCCGTCCTGGTGCTCGGCACCCAGGTGCACGGCGTCCAGCGGAAGACCGCGTTCCCGGTGTCCCGCGACGATCCGGCGCACCTCCCGCTCACCGCCCGGGCCGCACCGCAGATGATGGTGGCCCAGCGCCCACGCGGGCGGCACTGCCGCCGGACCGGTCAGCGCTGACCAGGTCGCCAGCACGCGCGCGGGAGTGCCGACCACCACCCAGCAGCGCAGCGGCCCGCCGTCCATCCTCAGCTCGCACGACCCGGCCCGGTCGTGCCCCGAACCGGCCCCCTCCTGTCCCTCCCGCAGGGCCAGCGTGCCGTCCCAGGAGCTGTCGTGGAACACCAGGTGCGTGCCCGCGTCGGCCACGACCAGTTGCAGGGGCATGGTGAGGTACGGCGGGGCATCGCCCGATCCGGGCGCGCGCCCGGGAGCGGTGTTCCACAGCCGGTAGGTGCCGTCGCGCAGCCGGGGCCCCGACACCCGTCCGCCCAGACCGAAGAACCGCGCGTCGGCCGCCACCTGCGACCGCTGCATCCACCGCGCCGGGCCCCCACCCGTCGGCTCCCACCACCGGGGCGGCAGATCCCGCCGCAGCGTCACCCCGCCCGGCGTGCGCACCTCGATCGCCCCGTGCCGGGACACGGCCACCGTGACCCGCTCGGCCACGACCCGCCAGCCGCCGTCCTTGTCCGGCTCCAGCACCGCCCGCGGATCCGGCTCGGGGCGGGGATCCGCGAGCGCGTACGACGGCCCGGACCCGGCCCCGTCCCACGCCCAGAAGACGGCCCCGTTCATCGCGACCATGATCCGCAGCTCCGAGCGGGCGAACCGCATCACGCCGCCGCCCGGCCCGGGCTCCGCGTCCCGCACCGGGCCGGGCACCCGTGCCCGTTCGGCCCCACGCGGAGCCAGGCCCGCGGCGTCGGCGCGCCGCCTGCGCCACGCCGCCCGTACGGTGCGCACCCCCAGAGCCGCCCCCGCCGAACCGACCGCCTTCACCGAACGCACCAGGCCACGACCGTCCATGCTGCTCACCCTGCCATTGCCGGCGCGCCCGGGGTGTGCCGTTCAACTACCGTTCATCCGTGGCCGGGCCACATCCTCACGGCGGGGACTATGTGCGGTGCGCCCTGGTGCGGAAATCGATCACGTGGCATCGTCCCTGTCAGCCGCGTCACGCGCACACCCCGCTCGTGCGCGACCGACGCACACGACGCGTACAGTCCGGGAGCCGCCCCATGTCGACCGAGAAGCCCCTGCCCCTGTGGCAGCCCGATCCGGCACGCATCGCCCAGGCGCAGATCACCAAGTTCCAGGCCTGGGCCGCCGAACACCACGGAGCGCCGGCCGACGGCGGTTACGCGGCCCTGCACCGCTGGTCGGTCGACGAGCTGGACACCTTCTGGCAGGCCGTGGCCCAGTGGTTCGACGTCCGGTTCTCGACGCCCTGCGCACGCGTCCTGGGCGACCGCACGATGCCCGGCGCGCAGTGGTTCCCCGGCGCGACCCTCAACTACGCCGAGCACGCCCTGCGAGCCGCGGCCACCCGCCCGGACGCGCCCGCCCTGCTGTACGTCGACGAAACGCACGAGCCGCGCCCGGTGACCTGGTCAGAGCTGCGCCGCCAGGTGGGCTCCCTCGCGGCCGAACTGCGGGCCGTCGGCGTACGCCTGGGCGACCGCGTCAGCGGCTACCTGCCCAACATCCCGCAGGCCGTCGTCGCCCTCCTGGCCACGGCCGCCGTCGGCGCGGTCTGGACCTCCTGCGCCCCCGACTTCGGCGCCCGCAGCGTCCTCGACCGCTTCCAGCAGGTCGAGCCGGTCGTCCTGTTCACCGTCGACGGCTACCGCTACGGCGGCAAGGAACACGACCGCCGCGAGGTCGTCGCCGAACTGCGCCGCGAGCTGCCCACGCTGCGCGCCGTCGTCCACATCCCCCTGCTGGGCACCGCCGCACCCGAGGGCGCCCTGGACTGGTCGGCCCTGACCTCCGCCGAAGCGGAGCCCGACTTCGAGCAGGTCCCCTTCGACCATCCGCTGTGGGTGCTGTACTCCTCCGGCACGACGGGCCTGCCCAAGGCCATCGTCCAGTCCCAGGGCGGCATCCTGCTGGAACACCTCAAGCAACTCGGCCTGCACTGCGACCTCGGCCCCGAGGACCGCTTCTTCTGGTACACGTCGACCGGCTGGATGATGTGGAACTTCCTCGTCTCCGGCCTGCTCACCGGGACGACGATCGTGCTGTACGACGGCAGCCCCGGCTACCCCGACACGGGCGCCCAGTGGCGGGTCGCCGAGCGCACCGGGACCACCCTGTACGGCACCTCGGCCGCCTACGTCATGGCCTGCCGCAAGGCGGGCGTGCACCCGTCGCGCGACTTCGACCTGTCCCGGGTGCAGTGCGTCGCCACCACCGGGTCGCCCCTGCCGCCCGACGGCTTCCAGTGGCTGCACGACGAGGTCGGCGACGGCCTGTGGATCGCCTCGGTCAGCGGCGGCACCGACGTGTGCTCCTGCTTCGCCGGGGCCGTGCCCACCCTGCCGGTCCACATCGGCGAGCTCCAGGCCCCGTGCCTGGGCACCGACCTGCAGTCCTGGGACCCCGGCGGCGCCCCCCTGGCGGACGAGGTCGGCGAACTCGTCGTCACCAACCCCATGCCCTCGATGCCGATCCACTTCTGGAACGACCCCGACGGCAGCCGCTACCACGACAGCTACTTCGCCATGTACCCGGGCGTGTGGCGCCACGGCGACTGGATCACCCTCACCTCCCGCGGCTCCGTGATCATCCACGGGCGGTCCGACTCCACGCTCAACCGCCAGGGCGTGCGGATGGGTTCGGCCGACATCTACGAGGCCGTCGAGCGCCTGCCCGAGATCAGGGAGTCCCTCGTCGTCGGCATCGAAGAGCCCGACGGCGGCTACTGGATGCCCCTCTTCGTGCACCTGGTCCCCGGCGCCGTCCTCGACGACGCCCTGCTGGACCGCATCAAGCGGACCCTGCGCGAACAACTCTCGCCGCGGCACGTCCCCGACGAGGTCATCGAGGTCCCCGGCGTGCCGCACACCCTCACCGGGAAGCGCATCGAGGTCCCGGTCAAGCGCCTCCTGCAGGGCACTCCGCTGGAGAAGGCGGTCAACCCCGGCTCGATCGACGATCTCGAACTGCTGCGCTTCTACGAGGACCTGGCCCGCAAGCGCGCCTGAGCGCCGCGGTCGTCCGCCTGGGCCGGCCCCTGACTCGCCGAGCACACCGACGAGTCCGGGTCCGGCCCCGGCACCGCACGGTCCGCGCCCGCCCCACCCGCACAGCGCTGTCAGTGCCGCCGGTTACGGTGAGTGAGCACTGATCGACTGCGCACACAGGGGGAAACATGGCGCACACCGACCACCGGACGATGCGGCGCGTCCTGCGCCGCGAGATCGCGGGCACCATCGGCCTGCTCACCGACGAGCAGGACTTCCGCGCCATGCGGCGCTACCGCAGCTTCACCTTCGACGACCACACCGCGTACCTGCGACAGGTGGAAGCCGAACTCAAGAGCCGAGCCGCCCGGGGCGGCCACACCACGGTGGCCCTGTTCGACCCCCGCGAATACGCCGAGTACTGCACCGACACCGGCCTCGACCCCGACGCCCCCGCCAGCCGCACCCGCTACACCGCCCACCTCGCCACCACGGGACCCAGCCTCCCGTACGACGGCCGGCCCCTCACCGCACTCGTCCCCGACCTCGTCGACACGGCGATCCGCCAGGCCACCTGGGAGTACGCCGCCACACTGCTGGCCCGGCTCGGCCCCTGCGCGTCCTGCGGCGAGGACATCGGCCGCGCCGCGTTCACCCGCGCCGCCGACCTCCTCACCCGTATCCTCGACACGGCCCCACCGGGCGACCGGCACCTGGTCTGCAGCGTCTCGACCAGCCCAGAGACCCTCCTCGCCGTCCTCCACGCCGACGAGGACGACAGCGGCGCCGTACAGCCGGACGAGGCCGAGGCCCTCGAATTCACCACGGTCCTCGCGCTCGGCATCGCCACGGCGAGCCCCGGCGGACTCGTCATGCGCACCAGCGCCCCCGGCACCGCGGACCGTGTCTACGGCTGGCGCCTGCGCGGCGACGGGCTGGAACCCCTCACCGCGGGCGAGGTCTTCGACGCCTACTGCACCGACGCGGAGTCCGGCGACCCGATCCCACCGGAATCCGGCGTCGACTACGGCGTACCGCCGGACCTCGGACAGGAAGGAGGCACAGCCGGACACCGGCACTGAGACCCGGGCAGGTGGCACGCGGGGGCATACCGACCGGGCGCGCAAGAAGGGGGCGCCCCGCCCGCCCGGCGGAGCGCCCCCAGCAGCAGCCGGCGGCCGCACCTCTCCGGCTACTCGCCGGACAGCACCGCCTGGGCGGCGCCGCGCGCCTCCTCCGCGCTGTCCGCGGCCCGCGCCGCCGCCGCCGCACGCTCGCACTGCGCCAGCGAATACTTGGCCAGCGTCGCCCGAACATAGGGAAGCGACGCCGCACCCATGGACAGGGAGGTGACACCCAGACCGGTCAGCACACACGCGAGCAGCGGGTCGGACGCGGCCTCGCCGCACACACCGCAGCTCCTGCCCTCGGCCTTGGCCGCCTCCGCCGACAGCGCCACCAGGTCGAGCAGGGCCGGCTGCCACGGATCCTGCAGCCGCGACACCGCGCCCACCTGACGGTCCGCGGCGAAGGTGTACTGCGCGAGGTCATTGGTTCCCAGCGACAGGAACTCGACCTCCCGCAGGAGCGACCGCGCGCGCAGAGCGGCGGACGGAACCTCCACCATCGCGCCGAACTTCGCCCGCAGCCCCGCCGCACGACAGGCGTCGGCAAACGCTCTCGCGTCGGCCCGGTCGGCGACCATCGGGGCCATCACCTCGAGCTGCACCGGCAGGTCCTCCGCCGCCTTGGCGAGCGCCGACAGCTGCGTGCGCAGGACCTCGGGGTGGTCGAGCAACGTCCGCAGACCCCGCACGCCCAGAGCCGGGTTCGGCTCGTCGGCCGGCGTCAGGAAGTCCAGCGGCTTGTCCGCGCCGGCGTCGAGCACGCGCACGACGACCCGCCTGCCGGGGAAGGCCTCCAGCACCTGCCGGTACGCCGCCACCTGCTTCTCCTCGGACGGCGCCTTCTTGTCGTCGTCCAGGAACAGGAACTCGGTGCGGAACAGACCGACGCCCTCGGCGCCCGCCTCGACCGCCGCGGCGACATCCGCGGGCCCTCCGATATTGGCCAGCAGCGGCACCCTGTGGCCGTCCGAGGTGGCGCCCGGCCCGGTCGTCTTCGCCAGCGCGGCCCGGCGCTGCGCGGCCTCGGCCTCCAGCCGGGCCTTTCGCTCCTCACCGGGGTTCACGAAGATCTCGCCGGTGCTGCCGTCGACGGCGATCACCGTTCCCTCGGCCAGCTCGCCGGCCCCCGGGAGAGCCACCACGGCCGGCACGCCGAGCGCTCGCGCCAGGATGGCGCTGTGGCTCGTCGGGCCGCCCTGCTCGGTGACGAAGCCGAGCACGAGTGCCGGGTCGAGCAGCGCCGTGTCCGCCGGAGCGAGGTCGCGCGCCACCAGGACATACGGCTCGTCACTGTCCGGCACACCCGGCATCGGCACGCCGAGGAGCCGCGCGACGATGCGGTTCCGCACGTCGTCGAGGTCGGCCACCCGGCCCGCGAGGTATTCACCGGCCCCCGCCAGCAGATCCCGGTACGCGGCGAAGGCGTCGTACACCGCGCGTTCGGCCGTGCTGCCGACGGCGATGCGCCGGTCGACGTCCGCGGCCAGTTCGGGGTCCTGCGCCATCATGGCCTGCGCCTCGAGTACCGCCTGTGCCTCACCGCCCGCCAGGTTGCCGCGCGCCGTCAGATCGGCCGCGACGGCCTCCACGGCCTGCCGGGCGCGCCCCTGTTCACGCTCCGCCTCGTCCACCGGGATCTGCTTGGCAGGCGGCTCCAGCACCGCCGTTCCCATGTGCCGAACCTCGCCGATGGCCACTCCGTGGCTCACACCGACGCCTCGCAGCGTTGTCTCCATCTCACCCGTCTCCGGTAGTGCGGCGGGTGACGCCGCCGCGATGGTCGTTCTGAACGCCGTCGTCCGACGGCGATGGGGTCACTCCCAGGAGAAGAGACTGTCGCCGGCCTTCACGTCGCCGTCGGCCCGGAGGTCGGAGAGGGAGTCGGCCGTGGCCTCCAGCGCCACGACGGGGCACACGGGGGACTTGCCGGTGGCCTCGACGGCGGCCGGGTTCCAGCGCACGACGGCCTGGCCGCGCCTCACGGTGTCACCCTTGGCCACGAGCAGCTCGAAACCCTCGCCGTTGAGCTGGACGGTGTCGATGCCGAGGTGGGTGAGCACGCCGTGCCCCTCGTCGTCCACCACCACGAAGGCGTGGGGATGCAGCGAGACGACGACTCCGCCGACGGGCGCCACGGCCTCGGAGGGTTCCCGGACCGGATCGATCGCCGTACCGGGACCGACCATGGCTCCGGAGAAGACAGGGTCCGGCACGGCGGCCAGTCCGACGGCACGTCCGGCCAGCGGGGACGTCACGGTGGTCATGGGACCTCCCAGGGGGTGGAGATGCATAAGGGCCGCCACCGCCTGTCCCGGACGGCCCGCTGTGGAGCAGGGTATGCCACCACCGAACAGTGGTCTAGACCACCCGCGCGCCATACGTCGATTTGCACGGCATGCGCCGCCGCGTGTACAGTCGCTAGTCCTGCCGGAGCTTGGGGAGCGTCAGTGGCGCTTCCACCCGTCAGGCATCCAACTTTGTCAGAATCCTATCTCGGGATCCCTTCTGCGTGCCCGCAGGACGGTGGTCGGAGACAGGGAAAACGCCTGATAAAGTCGGAGTCGCCGGAAAGGGAAACGCGGATGCGGGAACCTGGAAAGCGCCGAGGAAATCGGATCGGGAAGATCTGATAGAGTCGGAAACACCGA
>NZ_JBSFNN010000101.1:0-21411 GCF_053587115.1 Streptomyces sp. NPDC003697 | reverse complement strand
GGAGACCGTCAACACGATGGTCGACCAGCTCTCCGCGTTCGCCGACGAGGTCACCCGCGTCGCCCGCGAGGTCGGCACCGAAGGACGCCTCGGCGGCCAGGCCAAGGTGCCGGGCGTCGCCGGCGTCTGGCGGGACCTGACCGACTCGGTGAACTTCATGGCGGGCAACCTCACCTCGCAGGTGCGCAACATCGCCCAGGTGACGACCTCGGTGGCCAAGGGCGACCTCTCCCAGAAGA
The DNA here is from genome assembly GCF_053587115.1 of Streptomyces sp. NPDC003697. Lineage (NCBI taxonomy): Bacteria > Bacillati > Actinomycetota > Actinomycetes > Kitasatosporales > Streptomycetaceae > Streptomyces > Streptomyces sp. NPDC003697. Next base: position 21,172 of record NZ_JBSFNN010000101.1, on the reverse strand, counting down.
TCACCGTCGACGCCCGCGGCGAGATCCTGGAGCTGAAGAGCACCATCAACACGATGGTCGACCAGCTCTCCGCGTTCGCCGACGAGGTCACCCGCGTCGCCCGCGAGGTCGGCACCGAAGGACGCCTCGGCGGCCAGGCGGACGTCAAGGGCGTCAAGGGCACCTGGCGGGACCTCACGGACTCCGTGAACTTCATGGCGGGCAACCTCACGGCCCAGGTCCGCAACGTCGCCCAGGTCGCCACGGCGGTGGCGCAGGGCGACCTCTCCCAGAAGATCACCGTCGACGCCCGCGGCGAGATCCTGGAGCTGAAGAACACCATCAACACGATGGTCGACCAGCTCTCCGCGTTCGCCGACGAGGTCACCCGCGTCGCCCGCGAGGTCGGCACCGAGGGACGCCTCGGCGGCCAGGCCGACGTGCGCGGCGTGTCGGGCACGTGGAAGGACCTGACCGACAACGTCAACGTCATGGCGTCGAACCTGACCGGGCAGGTCCGCTCCATCGCCCAGGTCGCCACCGCGGTGGCCCGCGGCGACCTCTCCCGCAAGATCACCGTCGAGGCCAAGGGCGAGGTCGCGGCGCTGGCCGACGTCATCAACACGATGGTCGACACGCTGTCCGCGTTCGCCGACGAGGTCACCCGCGTCGCCCGCGAGGTCGGCACCGAGGGACGCCTCGGCGGCCAGGCCCACGTGCCCAACGTGGCGGGCACCTGGAAGGACCTGACGGACAACGTCAACTCCATGGCCAACAACCTCACCGGCCAGGTGCGCAACATCGCGCTGGTGACGACCGCGGTGGCCAAGGGCGACCTGTCGAAGAAGATCGACGTCGACGCGCGCGGCGAGATCCTGGAGCTCAAGACGACCATCAACACGATGGTCGACCAGCTCTCCGCGTTCGCCGACGAGGTCACCCGCGTCGCCCGCGAGGTCGGCACCGAGGGACGCCTCGGCGGCCAGGCCGAGGTGGAGGGCGTCTCCGGTACCTGGAAGCGCCTGACGGAGAACGTGAACGAGCTGGCCGGCAACCTGACCCGCCAGGTGCGCGCGATCGCCGAGGTCGCCAGCGCCGTGGCCGAGGGCGACCTGACCCGGTCGATCACCGTGGAGGCCTCCGGCGAGGTCGCTGAACTCAAGGACAACATCAACTCGATGGTGGGGTCCCTGCGCGAGACGACCCGGGCCAACCAGGAGCAGGACTGGCTCAAGACCAACCTGGCGCGGATCTCCAGCCTGATGCAGGGGCACCGCGACCTGCCCGTGGTGGCCGAGCTGATCATGGAGGAGCTGACCCCCCTGGTCGCGGCCCAGTACGGCGCCTTCTACCTCGCCGAGGAGGGCGAGGAGGGGCCGGAGCTGCGGCTCGTGGGAGGCTACGGCCACCCCGACGACGACCGGCCCGTCCGGATCCGGTTCGGCCGGTCGCTGGTGGGCCAGGCCGCGCGCAGCCGCCGCACGATCAGCGTCGACGAGCTGCCGCAGGGCTACATCACCATCTCCTCGGGGCTCGGCCAGGCCGTGCCGACCGCGTTGCTGCTGCTGCCCATCCTGTTCGAGGACCAGGTGCTGGGCGTGATCGAGCTGGCGTCCGTCTCCCCCTTCACCGCGATCCACCGGGACTTCCTGGAGCAGCTGCGGGAGACCATCGGCGTCAACGTCAACACGATCGTGGCCAACGCCCGCACCGACGAGTTGCTGGACGAGTCGCAGCGTCTGACCGCCGAACTGCAGGCCCGTTCGGCCGAGTTGCAGGAGCAGCAGGAGGAACTGCAGCGTTCCAACGCGGAGCTGGAGGAGAAGGCCTCGCTGCTGGTGGCCCAGAACCGTGACATCGAGGCGAAGAACCTGCAGATCGAGCAGGCACGGCAGGAGCTCGAGGCACGCGCCCAGCAGCTGTCGCTGGCCTCGAAGTACAAGTCCGAGTTCCTGGCGAACATGAGCCACGAGCTGCGCACCCCGCTCAACAGCCTGCTGATCCTCGCCCAGTTGCTGGCGCAGAACCCCTCGCGCAACCTCACCCCGAAGCAGGTGGAGTACGCGGGCATCATCCACTCCGCGGGCTCGGACCTGCTGCAGCTGATCAACGACATCCTCGACCTGTCGAAGGTCGAGGCCGGCAAGATGGACGTCAGCCCGGAGCGGGTGTCGCTGCGCCAGCTCATCGAGTACGTCGAGGCCACCTTCCGGCCGATGACGACGCAGAAGGGCCTGGAGTTCACGGTCACCACCGCGGCCGGCGCGCCCGCGGACCTGCTGACCGACGACTCCCGGCTGCGCCAGGTCCTGCGCAACCTGCTGTCCAACGCGGTCAAGTTCACCGAACAGGGCGGTGTGGAGCTGTCCATCGAGTCCGCGGCGGACGGCGAGGTGCCGGCCGGAGTGGTCCGGGGCGGCGCCGTCGTGGCCTTCCGCGTGAAGGACACCGGCATCGGCATCCAGGAACAGCACCTGGAGACGATCTTCGGTGCCTTCCAGCAGGCCGACGGCACCACGAGCCGCAAGTACGGGGGCACGGGCCTCGGTCTGTCCATCACCCGGGAGATCGCGCACCTGCTCGGCGGCGCCGTCACCGTGGACAGCGCCCCGGGCCGGGGCAGCACCTTCACCCTCTTCCTGCCGGTGGCCCTGCCGGACTTCGAGCAGTACGACAGCGGCCGGGCCGCGGAGGCCGAGCCGGCCCGGGTCGCGGCCTCGACTCCGGCGGCCCAGCTCCCGGCGCCCCAGCGCCCGAGCCCGGCCGGGCAGCGCGCCCGCCGGCTGCTGGTCGTCGAGGAGCGACCGCGCGGACTGCTGACCCTCGTGGCCGAGAGCGTCGTCGCGGATGTCGCCCGGCACAGCCCGGACGACACCGCCGCGCCGCCCGCGGTGGAGGTGATCACCGCCATCGGCGCCCAGGAGGCGGCCGGCGCCCTGGCGGCCGAGCCGTGCCACTGCGTCGTCCTCGACCTGGACATGCCCGACGGGGAGGCGTCGCGGTTCCTGCAGGCACTGGAGGGCGACTCGGCGCTGGCGGGCGTGCCGGTGCTCATCCACAGCGGCAACCGCCCCGACGTGGCGCGGGCGGAGGCCCTGCGGTCGCGCGCGGACGACGGCGCGCTGGAGTTCCTCTCCAGCCTGGACGAGCTGCGTGAGCGCATCGCCCTGCACCTGTCGGCCGAGGAGCCCGGGGACGTGCTGTCGCTGGTGCGGAACGAGGACCCGTCGGAGCTCGCGCCGCCGGTCGACGGCACGTTCGCCGGCCGTACCGTCCTCGTCGTCGACGACGACGCCCGCAACCTGTTCGCGCTCAGCGGCATCCTGGAGCTGTACGGCTTCCGCGTGCTGCACGCGGAGAACGGGCGCAAGGGCATCGAGACGCTGGTCGACAACCCGGACATCGCGCTGGTACTGATGGACGTGATGATGCCGGAGATGGACGGCTACACGGCCACCGCGGAGATCCGCAAGATGCCGCAGTACGCCGAGCTGCCCATCATCGCCGTCACCGCCAAGGCGATGCCCGGCGACCGGGAGAAGTCGCTGGCGTCGGGTGCCAGTGACTACGTCACCAAGCCCGTCGACACGCACGACCTCATCGCCTGCGTCCGGCGCTGGCTGTCGGCGTGAGCGTGCCGAGGCCCGTCCCGCCCGCCGGCGGGACGGGCAGAGCCCGCAACCGCACGTTCCGCGCCCCAGGGCCCCGCAGCCGAGGAGCATCCCCATCGTGAGCACGCCCGAGCAGCCACGCGAGCCGGCCGGCGCCGAGCCGCACCAGGAACTGCCACCGTTCCCCGTGCAGCCGGACCTCGACGAGCCGCCGTCCCGCGAACTCGCCGGTGTCTCCGCCACCTCCCCGGTGGGCAGGCTGGCCGCCACGGTCGAGCGGCTGCGGCGCGAGGTGCGGGCGGCCCAGGTGGAGGCCGAGGGACGTGCCCTGATCGAGCTCGCCAAGGGCATCCTGGTCGAGCGCCTCGGCTGCGGCCCGGCGCAGGCCGCCCGGCAGCTGGCCGAGCTGACCGAGCAGGCCAAGGTGACGCCGCTGGAGCTCGCGGTCGAGGTCATCAACCAGGCCGCCCGCGACCGGATGTCGGAGGTCACCGACGCGTTCCTCACGGTCGCGGCCTCCCCTGCGGCCGCCGAGCAGGATTCCGCGGCGGTGCGGCTGCGCGCCGCCGAGAGCGGCGCGCTCGCCGCGCAGGACACGCAGGCCGTCGCCGACTCCCTGCTGGAGCACGCGCTGCGCCCGCTCGGCGCGGTGGCCGTGGCGGTCTGGGCGGCGGGCGCCGACGGCTCGCTCAGTCTGGCGGGCAGTGCCGGCTTCTCGCCCGCCGAGGCGGGCCGGTGGCGGTACGTGCCCCCGGAGGTGGCCACCGTCGCGCGCCGCGGTCTGAGCGAGCGGACCGGCGTGTGGCTGTCGTCGCTCGCCGAGACCGGCCTGCCGACCATCGGACGGCACATGCATCCGGACGGCGGCCGGGTGGCCCTGCCCGCCGGGACCGGCGGACGCATCCACGGCGTGCTGGAGATCATCTGGCCGTCGCCGTTGGAGCCGCAGCCGCCGCAGGTGGTCCGCCAGGTGGAGGCCCTGGCGGAGTTGTGCGCGCACACGCTGGAGACGTACACGACGCGCCACGACCTCGGGCAGGAGCCCCGGGTCATGCCGGACGCCGCCGAGCTGATGGACCTCGCGGACGGGCTGCACGACCCCGCCCTGGTGCTGGTGCCGCACGTCGACGGCTCCGGACAGCTCGTGGACTTCCGCATCCAGCACGTCAACAGCCGCTTCCTCGACCCGGCGGGACGGCCGCGCGCGGTGGTGAGCGGCGCGCTGCTGCTGGAGGCCTACCCGATGACCGCCGGGGAGAGCGAGCTCTTCCAGCGCATCGAGCGGGTGTACGCGACGGGCGAGCCGTTCCGGGCGCACCGTATGCACCTGACCGCGCTGGTGGGCCAGGTGCCGCTGTCCGCGGTCGCGGACATCAGCATCAGCCGGCACGGCAGCAGCGTGCTGCTCATCTGGCGCATCGAGGACGAGGCGGCGCGGCTGGCCAGTCTGCTCCAGCACGCCCAGCGCCTCGGCCGCATCGGCGGGTTCGAGGAGAACCTGCTGACCGGTGAGATCACCTGGAACGGCCAGCTGTTCGACCTGTACGGGCGTGCGCCGACGAGCACCCCGGTCCCGCTCGAGGAGCTGCCCGCCCACGCCCATCCGGACGACACGGTCACCATCCGCCGGTTCCTGCGCACCGTGCTGCACCACCGGCGGCCGGCCTCCGCGGCCTTCCGGCTGCAGCGGCCGGACGGGGTCACCCGCCATATGCGGATCGTCGCCGAGCCGGTCCTGGACACCGACGGCCGGCTGTTCGTCGTCCGCGGCGCCTACCAGGACATCTCTGCGCAGCACTGGACGGAGGTGGCGCTCGCCGCCACCCGCGACCAGCTCGCCCACACCGAGCAGCAGGCCAGCGAGCGCAACCGGCTGACCCTGCAGCTCCAGCACGCGATCATGCCCCCGACGCAGGCGCCTCTGCAGGTCCCCGACCTGCAGATCGCCGTGCGCTACCGGCCGGCCGAGACCGAGCAGCTGGTGGGCGGCGACTGGTACGACGCGGTCGTGCTGCCGTCGGGGCTGGTGCTGTTGTGCGTGGGCGACGTGGCCGGCCACGGCATCGAGGCCGCGACCAGCATGGTCGTGCTGCGCAACGCGTTGCGGGGTCTGGCCGTGACGGGCGCCGGGCCGGGCCAGCTGCTGTCGTGGCTCAACATCGTGGCGCACCATCTGACCGGCGCGGTCACGGCCACGGCGGTGTGCGCGCTGTACGACCCGGCACGGCACACGCTGCGCTGGGCCCGCGCGGGCCATCTGCCGCCGGTGCTGGTCCGCGACACGGAGGCGGCGCCGCTGCCGCTGGTGCGGGGCCTGCTGCTGGGCGCGGTGCCCGAGGCCGTGTACGAGGAGGACGAGGTGCAGCTGGCGGCGCAGGACACGCTGCTGATGTACACCGACGGTCTGATCGAGCGGCGGGACCGCTCGGTCGAGGAGTCGCTGACGCACCTGCTGACCACGGCCAGCTCGGCGCCGCGCACGCTGGACCAGCAGCTCGACCGCCTGCTGACCTACAGCAGGTCGGACACGGACGACGACACCTGCATCGTGGGCATCCGGCTGGGCTGAGACTGTCGCGCGCGGCCCCGCCGCGGGGGGGCGTCCACGCGGCGGCAGGACCCGCGGGCCGCCCCGGACGGCTCGGATCCACGCGAACGGCCCCGTCCGCCCGCCACCGGCGCGGGCGGCCGGGGCCGTTCGCGTGTCCGCCGGTGTGCGCCGCGCGCCCGTGGGCACTTGGAGCAGCGATGCAAGCCCGGCGCTCACGGGGCGTTCCCCCCACGGAGGTGCAGCATGACCGACGACCGTCAGCAGGACCCGACGACTCAGCACCCGCAGCCGGAGTTCCCGCAGCAGGGCCAGGAGCATCCGGGCTGGACCGGGCCCATGGACCCGCCGCCGGATCACGGGGAGGAGTCCTACCGGGGCAGCGGCCAGCTCACCGACCGCAAGACCCTGCTGACGGGCGGCGACTCCGGCATCGGCAGGGCGGTCGCGATCGCCTTCGCGCGCGAGGGTGCGGACGTGGTCTTCACCTACCTCCCGGAGGAGGAGAAGGACGCCCGGGAGACCGCCCGGCTGGTGGAGGAGGCAGGACGCACGGCGGTGCCAGTGGTGTGCGACATCCGCGAGGAGAAGCAGTGCCGTGACCTGGTGGACCGCGCCGTCTCCGAGTTCGGCCGCATCGACGTGCTGATCAACAACGCGGCCTACCAGATGTCCCAGCCGGAAGGCATCCGCGCGATCTCCACCGAGCAGTTCGACCGGGTGGTGCGCACGAACCTGTACGGCATGTTCTGGCTGTCCAAGATGTCCCTGCCGCACATGCGGGCCGGGTCCTCGATCATCAACACCACGTCAGTGCAGGCCTACAAGCCGAGCCCGCACCTGCTCGACTACGCCACGACCAAGGGCGCCATCGTGACGTTCACCCAGGGGCTGGCGCAGACGGTCGCGCAGGACGGCATCCGCGTCAACGCGGTCGCCCCCGGACCCGTGTGGACTCCCCTGATCCCGGCGACCATGCCGGACACGCGGTCGTTCGGCAAGCAGTCGCCGCTCGGGCGGCCCGCCCAGCCGGCCGAGATCGCCCCGGCCTACGTCTTCCTCGCCTCGCAGCGGGCCAGCTACATCACGGCCGAGATCCTCAACGCCACCGGCGGCACGCCGCTGCCGTAGCGGCTGCCCCGGCGCCGTCCGGCGCGGAACACACGGGAAGGGGGCCTGCCCGGCACTGTGTGCCGGGCAGGCCCCCTTCTTCTCGTCGTGCCGCCACGGGTCCCGTTCCCCCGCCGTCACGCCGCGGGTTCACCGGGGTGGCTCCCGGGCGGTGTCCGCGGAACGGTTGCCGCCGGAGCTCACGCCGCCGGAGTCAGGTAGGTGTCCCAGCGGCCCTCGGGCCACAGGTCGGTGGCCAGCGCGAGGAGCCTGTGGGGCTGCGCGCCCAGGCCCGCGACCAGGACCCGGCCGCCGGTGCGGTCGAGGTTGTGGCGCATCGCCAGGATCAGGTGCAGGGCCGCACTGTCCACGAACGTCACGCGGCGGAAGTCGAGGGTCAGTTCCCGGACGGTGGCGGGCAGGCCGGCGGCGACGGCTTCCACGGCCGGGCGGGTCTGGTCGTCGATGTCGGTGTCGAGCGTCAGCGTTGCCGTGGTGCCGACGGGGTTCAATGAGACGTGAGCGCCCATCTACTTCGCCCCCCTCTCTGATGGGGGTGTGGGCCTGGGACGGCCCGGGGGCTGCTCCCACCGTCCCACGCCGGGCCGCGCACGTCTAACGACCCCCGCTGTCCGTAGGTATGCCGGCGTGATTCCGGGGTAGGCGCGGATGCGCGGCGAGAGTCGAAGATCCGCAGGTGAAAGGGGGCACGGCATGGGGCCGGCGTGTGCGACAGGCCCCGCCGTCCTGCGGTTTCGGCGATCGTCGCCCGTCCGCCCCGACGAGACCTTGATCACGGCGTTCCGCCGGGATGCAGGCGCGTCGGAGGGGCCGACCGGGATGACCAGCTCCCGCCGTCAGCACTCGTTGGAGGTACCCGTGCCCATTGCCCAGAACCCCCTGTCCGTCGAAGTCACCCTGCCCCGGGAGGACGTCGCCCTTCTCACGGTGGAGGGCTACCTGGACGTCGACACCGCGACGGAGCTGCAGGCCCACCTGGCCAACCAGCTCCACCACGGCCGGCGGCACTTCCTGCTCGACCTCTCCGGCGTCCCCTTCATGGACTCCTCCGGCATGAACATCATCCTGCGGGTGTACCAGGAGGTCCGCGAGCGGCCCGGCAGCGTGCACATCATCGCGCCCACGCCGGCCGTACGCCGGATCCTGGACCTGACGGGTGTGAGCATCACGGTGCCGGTGTCCGAGAGCGTGGACGAGGCACTCGCGCTGGTCGACCGGCAGCCGGAGACGGCCGAGGAGCCGCCCGGCGAGCAGGAGGACTGACCCTCCGCCGCGCACCTGTGGCGTGAGCGCCGTTCCCGGTCGCTCACGCGGGCCCAACAGTTGCCGTTTGACAACTGTAGCCGTCAGGCAACAAAGTGTGCGGGCAGTCGTGCGCGGTGTGAGGGACGGGAGGCAACGCATGGGCCGGTGGACGCGTGCGTCGCTCGGCGGAACGCGGCCGCGGCGCCTGTCCGCGCCCGCCGGGGTCTCGGACGGTCACGCCGTACGGGCGTCGTCCGTCGTCTCGCTGTCGTGGATCTGGGCGGACGCGGCGGCGCAGAACGCGTCGAGTCCGGTCAGCAGCGCGGCCCGCTGTGTCGCGGGCATCTGCTCGAGGACGGACTGCAACGCGGCCTCACGGCGGGAGCGCAGGTCGGCGAGGAACGCACGCCCGCGACGGCTGAGCTCCAGCTGCACCTCGCGGCGGCTGCTGACCGCCGTCTCGCGGCGGACGAAGCCCACCGCCTCCAGCCGGTCGCACAGCCTGCTCGTCGACGGCGGCGTCGAGCCGAGTGCGTCGGCGAGGGTGCGCAGGTTGATGCCTTCGTTGTGCTCGAGAATGAACAGCACGCGCAGCTGGGAGGCGGAGACCGGGCCCGTGGAAGCACGGCCCCACAGGACCTCCAGCAGCTCCGCCGCCTCCGAGGTCACATGCGCCACCTCGGTGGGGTGCGGGCGGGAGTAGGAGGACGTCACGGTCACACTCTCCCAGGGTTCCCGGCTGCTGTCAGCTCACCTTCCGGTGGGACAGCGGCGCGGAGGAGGATCAGAATGGAACGCGGTGTCTCGGCCACCATGGCACGGACGTGACTCCGCCGCATCACAGAGAATGGCGTGACCGACATCGTGAACAGACTCGTGGGCGTCGAGCGGGCCCTGCGCTCCGCGGCTCCGCACCGCGTGGTGCACACCCTCAGAGAGGTGCTCCGCAGCCAGTACGACGCAGAGGCCGTCGAGTTCCTGATGGCCGACTACGGCCTGACGGTGCTTCAGCCCGTCGCGGACCCCTCGCACGGCGGTCGGCCGACGCCCGTGCACGGCAGCCCGGCCGGGCGGGCCTACGGGGCACAGGAGCCGTATGTGGAGGACCGCGGTGACGGCCGGGTACGGGTGTTCCTGCCCGTCACCGTGCGCGGCGACCGGCTCGGTGTGCTGTGCGTCACCCTGGCCGCGTCCGCGCACGCGGACGCGCAGCTGGGCGAACTCGTCGAGGTGGCACGGGCGCTGGGTCACGAGATCGTCGTCGCCGACCGCGACACCGACCTCTACATGCGGTCCCGCCGCAAGGACCGCCTCACCCTCGCGGCCGAGATGCAGTGGCAACTGCTGCCGGCCCGCTCCTGCTCGGGGCCCGAGTACGCGCTCGGCGCGCAACTGCAGCCCGCCTACGCGATCCACGGCGACAACTTCGACTGGTCCGTCTCCGCCGACCGTCTGATGCTGTACATCACCAACGGCATGGGCGAGGGGATCGAGGCCTCGCTGCTGACGAACCTCGCCATCAACGCGCTGCGCAACGCCCGGCGGGCCGGCCTCCCCCTCGCCGACCAGGCGGCCCTGGCCGACCAGGCCGTCTACGGGCACTACCACGGCGAGGCCCATCTGTCGGTGCTGATGCTGGAGCTGGAGCTGTCGACCGGGCGCATGCAGGTGGTCGACGCGGGCTCCCCGCGCATGCTGAGCGTGCGCGACCGGACCGTGACGGCGGTCACCCTCGAGCAGCAGTTGCCGCTCGGCATGTTCGAAGAGACCGACTACGTGGTCCAGGAGTTCCAGCTCCGGCCCGGCGACCGGCTCATGTTCGTCAGCGACGGCGTCTACGCGGTCGCCGCGCCCGGTGGCGAGCAGTACGGAGAGCGCGCCCTGACCAGGGCCATCGCCTCCACGGGGCTGCTGCCGGCGGCGGAGGTGCCCTCGGCGGTGCTGCGGGAGCTGACCGGTCACCGCGGCAGCGCCGAACCGGACGACGACGCGCTGGTGGTCTGCCTCGACTGGTTCGGCAAGCAGCCCACGCCCTGAGGGGCTGGGGCCTGGCGGGATGTGCGGCGGTGCCCGCGGCCCCGGACGCCGCGGCCCCGGACCCTCCCGGCCCGGACAGCACCCCGCCCCGCCGGCCCGCTTCGAACGGCGGTCCACGGCACGAACATGTGCCGGGCGGTGGCCGGGCCGCCCGCCACCCGACCGGACGGGCTGTCCGGGACGGGTGTCGGACGCGGTGGGCGCATGGATACAGTTGTCGTCCGGCAAAGGTCGCATCGCCCGCCTCGTCGCCTCCGGCGGGACCGCAACGATGCAACCGACGCAGATGAGGAGTTGAGCAGGTGCCGGAGCACGCATCCGCAGGACAGCACGGATCGCCGGCGCGGGAGGAGGGCCGTGCCCTGACCGACCGGCAGCGGCTGCAGGAGGTCGCCGCGCCCGTCGCCAAGCTGTGGGACGGCGTGGTCTCCGGCGTCCGTCGGGCCATCGCGCAGGCCGTCGTCCGCCTCGGTCGGGAGCTGGGCACGGTCGTCACCCGCGCCGGCCTCGCGGACGCCCCCGGCCACGCGCTGCGTGAGCCCGGTGCCGGCATCGTCCCCGCGGCGCAGGGTGTGGACCACCGGTGATCGGCGACCTCTCCCGGCCGGCCACGGGGCACGTACCGGTGCTCCGGCTCGGTGACGTGCTCCTGGTGACCCTCCAGGGGGACCTGCTCGACGAAAGCACGGCCGAGCACCTCCAGCAGGACATCGGCGAGGCCATCGCCCGCACCCGGGCGTCCGGCGTCGTCATCGAACTCTCCGGCGTCGAGGTCGTCGACTCCTTCCTCGGCCGCGTCCTCGCCGGGATCGCCGCGGGGGCCGGGCTCCTGGCGGCGCGGACCGTGATCGCGGGCATGCGGCCCGCGGTCGCCACGACGATGGTGGAGCTGGGCCTGACACTGCCGGGTCTGCGGACGGCGCTCAGCACCGAGGAGGCCGTCCGGCTGGTGTCCGCGCGGGATCCCGCCTCCCGCGCCGGCAGCCCGCGTCCGGGGAGCCGTTGATGGAGAGAGCCGCGGGCGTTCACACCTGTCTGCCGATCCGCTCGGACATCGATCTCGTGCGGGTCCGGCAGCATGTGCGCCAGGCGGCGGCCCGGCTCGGCTTCGGCCTGGTGGACCAGACGAAGCTGGTCACCGCGGCCAGCGAGCTGGCCCGCAATACCCTGGTGCACGGCGGCGGCGGGCGGATGGAGGTGACGCGGGTGACCGACGGGCGCACACACGGGCTCCGGCTCGCCTTCGGCGACGAGGGCCCCGGCATCCCCGACCTCGACCAGGCGCTGAGGGACGGTGACACCTCGGGCGGCGATTCCGGCTCGGGCCTGGGCGGCGCCCGGCGGCTGGTGCACGAGTTCGCCGTCGACAGCGTCCCGGGCGCCGGTACCACCGTCACCGTGACCTCATGGGCGCTCCGTGCCCCGCTTCCGCGCGGGGAGTCCTGATGCGCGTCGACCACGTGGGCGCGCGGCTGCGCGAGGGCCGCACCTGGCACGCCCTGCCGTCCGGGCCGGGCATCGCCGGTGCGCACCGGCCCGCGTTCCTGCCCGAGCGCCAGGTGCCCTGGGGTTCCGGGCGTCCCCCGCTCCCGCACAGCGACGGCCTGCCCAGCCGCTGGGCCCCACCGAGCGAGCCGGGCCCGCCGACGGCCGATCCGGCGGCCGTCGCGGCCGCGACGGTCCGCGACGCCGGCAGCTCCGCCCGCCCCCTCCGGGACGACACGGCCGTGGCCGTCCTGACCACGACACCGCCGGACCACACATGACACGCACTTGGCAGATCAGCACCGTCACCCAGGCGGCCCGGGCCCGCATCGCGGCGGCCCGTCTGGCCGCCGCCTGCGGCGTGCCCACCCTCGAACGGACCCGGCTGGCCACCGCGCTCAGCGCGCGGCTGCGGCACTGCCTCACCAAGGGCGGCGCCTGGTTGCTCACCCTGGAGGCTCCCTCCCGGGCGGGGCGGTTGCAGGTCACGGTCGCCCCGGCCGACGAGGCGGACGCCGAGCCGCCGTGGCGGACGGCCGTCGCCTGTCCCGAGGCCGCGGACGCGCCCGACGGCGAGGTGCCGGACGATCCGGCGGTGCTGGCCGAGGCGCTGCTCGGCGCCGACGAGGACACCGCGCTGGCGCTGGACAGGCTCGCGGAGCAGGAGGAGCTGGTCGCCTTCCACCGGGAGGAGCTGCACCAGACCAACCAGGGCGTCCTGGCGCTCCACGCCGAGCTGGACGCCGCCGGGCGGGCCCAGCGGGACGCCTTCGCGGCCGAGCGCAAGGCACGCACGGAGGCGGAGAGCGCCCGGCGCAGACTCACCTTCCTGGCGGACGCCAGTGCCGTGCTGACGGCCTCGCTGAACCACGAGGAGATCGTGCGCCGGCTGCCGGAGCTGCTGGTGCCCGAGTACGCCGACAGCATGGACGTGTGGCTGTTCGACGACAACGACCGGCGCCGGTCGGCCCCCCATCCGGCGGCCGCCGTGATCGCGGCCCGCACCGGGCGGCCCCAGTACGCCGCCGACCACCCCGGCGGCCTGCCCGGCGTCGACGACCAGCCGCCCTCGGCGCTGAACCCGTCGCGGCCGCTGCTGTGCATCCCGCTGCTCACCTGGCGGACGACGCTGGGCGTGCTGACCCTGGCGCCGCCCGGGGAGCGCTGGGACCTGGACGACGCCGTCATGCTGATCGAGCTGGCCCGGCGCGCCAGCATCGCCATCGACAACGCCCAGCGCTTCGAGCACAACCGGGACATCGCCGAGACCCTGCAGCGGGCCCTGCTCACGGAGCTTCCCACGACACCGGGCCTGGGCCTGGCCGCGCGCTACCTGCCGGCCACGCGGGGGCTCAACATCGGCGGGGACTGGTACGACGCCTTCCGGCAGCCCGACGGCAGCCTGATCGCCGTCATCGGTGACGTGACCGGTCACGGACTGCACGCGGCGGTCATGATGAGCCAGCTGCGCACGGCGCTGCGCGCGTACGCCGTGGACGGCGGCAGTCCCGGGCAGCTCCTGACCCGGCTGCACACGTTCCTGCACCATCTGCAGCCCGATCTGTACGCCACCGCGGTCATCGCGCGCTTCCGCCCCGGCGACCCGACGCTCACCTGGGCCGCCGCGGGTCATCCGCCGCCGGTGCTGCGGACGTCCGACGGCCGGGTGCGCACGCTGGACGCCAAGCCGGGCGCGATGCTCGGCATCCCGCTGCGGCAGGAGATCGCCGACCACACCGTCCCCCTTTCCCCCGGTTCGACGCTGGCGCTGTACACCGACGGGCTGGTGGAGCGCCGTGCGCGGGGCATAGACGCGGGGATCGGGCGTCTGGCGGCGACGCTGGGCGGGTTCGACTCGGCGGAGCTGGCCGCCGATCTGGACGGTGCGACGGACCGGATCCTGGACCCGATGCTGAGCGACTCCGAACGCGACGACGACGTCTGCCTGCTGCTGTGCCACCTCGACGGCGCCACCCTGCCGGCGCAGTCGCGTCCGCAGTCGTGGGCCGTGCGGCGACGTGCCTGAGCCGCGCGGGGTGCGGACCCGCGGCTGCCGGCGGTCTCCGCCCCGCCGCGGCCACGCGGGTCGCCGGGGCGCCCGGGTGGGCTCCGGCGCCGGCTCGGACCGCCGATCGGCCGGGGAGAGCGGGACCGCGCGCCGATGAGCCCGTCCCGCGTGACGGCGCACACGGGCGGCCGGGGCGTTTCGGTCGCTGCGGGGCGGGGAGGGCCCGGCCGGAGCACGGCCTCACCGCCCGCCCGGTGAACCCGTCGCCCCCGCGGGGCTCGCCGGCCGGGCTCAGCGGTCCCGGGCGGGCTTCCGCCCCGAACCGCCAGGCGCCTGGAACTCACGGGCTTCCCGACCCCCACGAACCCCGCAGGCTCCACGAGCCCGCGGGCTCGACTGACCCGCAGGCTCCCCGAACCCGCGGACCGCAGTCGTCGGGGCTCATCCGTCCGGCCGCTCCGGGGACCGGCGCGGGGGCGGCGGGTTGCGCGGGCTCGCACGGGCCTGCTGGAAGGCCAGCAGGCCCTGGTGCAGAGCGGCGCACTGCGCCGGCGTCATGTCCGCGAACACGGCGGCCAGACGCCGCACCCGCCCCTCCGTCACCTCCGCCAGCAGCCGCCGCCCGTGAGCCGTGACGGCCAGCTGGACCTCCCGCCGGTTGCACGGCTGCACGGTCCGCTCCAGCAGCCCGGCGGCCTCCAGCCGGTCGCACAGCCGGCTCGCGGTGGGCAGGCCGACGCCGAGATGCTCGGCCAGCGCCGTGAGGTTGAGGTCGGGCCGGCGCCGGACCGTCTTGAGGGCGATCAGCTGACGCGCGGGCAACCCGGGTGAGATCTCGGCGGCCGTGGAGATCCAGAGGGCCACCAGGCCCTCGACCGCGTCCACCACCTGCCGGGCGACTCCGTCCCACTGTTCCGGGCCCTGCTCACATCCCACCTCAGCTTCCCCCGGCACCCGCACTCGTCATGCCGGTCGGGCTACCCGGAAGACGGGCTCGTACACGACACGATCAGGTCTCGCCGCGCCACCGCCCGGCGCGGGGGCCGACGGCACGTGCGGGCGGGCGCCCCCTTCCGGGCCGACGGCGCATACCCGCGGACGCCGTCGTGCCCCCGGGTGAGATACGTCGGCCCGTCCCGGGAACTCGCCCAGACGGACCGTGACCGACCGCGTCCGGCACGGCCGCCGCGCCCAGCGGCGGTGCGCTTCCGGCCGCCGGCGGGCAGGGTGGGCTCAGGGAACCTCGTCCGAGGCGTACGTCCGCCTGTCCGGCCGGCGGAGCGTGCGGCCGGCACGGTGGATCGACGAGGTGCGAAGCAGCGATCCAGGGGCAGGCGCATGACGTCGAGGCAGACCGCCTGGAGCCGCAGAAGGGATGAACACCGTGACACGACCCAGGATCCTGGTGGTTGGCGCAGGCTTCGCCGGAGTGGAGTGTGTGCGCCGCCTGGAGCGCAAACTCACTCCCGGTGAGGCCGACATCACCCTGGTGACGCCGTTCGCCTACCAGCTCTACCTGCCGTTGCTCCCCCAGGTCGCCTCGGGCGTGCTGACGCCCCAGTCGATCGCCATCTCGCTGCGCCGCAGCAGCAGGTACCGCACCCGCATCATCCCCGGCGGGGCGATCGGTGTGGACCTTGAGGCGAAGGTCTGCGTCGTCCGCAGCATCACCGACGAGCTCATCGACGAGCCGTACGACTACATCGTGCTGGCGCCGGGCAGCGTCACCCGCACGTTCGACATCCCGGGCCTGACGGACTACGCCTTCGGGATGAAGACGCTCGCCGAGGCCGCCTACATCCGCGACCACGTCATCTCCCAGCTGGACCTCGCGGACGCCAGCCACAACCCGGCCGAGCGCGTGTCCCGGCTGCAGTTCGTGGTGGTCGGCGGCGGCTACGCCGGCACCGAGACGGCCGCGTACCTGCAGCGCCTGACGCACGCCGCCGTCGAGCGCTATCCCCGGCTGGACCCGTCCCTGATCAAGTGGCATCTCATCGACATCGCACCGAAGCTGATGCCGGAGCTGGGCGAGAAGCTGGGCCAGAGCGCGCTGGAGGTACTGCGCCGGCGCGGCATCGAGGTCTCGCTGGGGGTCTCCATCGCCAAGGCGGGGCCGACCGAGGTCACCTTCACCGACGGCCGGGTGGTGCCGACCCGGACCCTGATCTGGACGGCGGGCGTGGTGGCCAGCCCGCTGATCGCCACCCTGGGTGCGGAGACGGTCAAGGGCCGGCTCGCGGTCACCGCCGAAATGTGTCTGCCCGGCCACGACGGGGTGTTCGCGCTCGGCGACTCCGCCGCCGTGCCGGACCTCGCCAAGGGCGACGGGGCGGTCTGCCCGCCGACCGCGCAGCACGCCATGCGCCAGGGCAGTCACGTGGCCGACAACATCATCGCGACGCTGCGCAACCAGCCGATGCGCCCCTACAAGCACAAGGACCTCGGCCTGGTCGTCGACCTCGGCGGCAGGGACGCCGTCTCCAAGCCGCTCGGTGTGGAACTGCGCGGCCTGCCCGCCCAGGCGGTCGCCCGCGGCTACCACCTGGGAGCGCTGCGCACGAACGTCGCCAAGATCCGGGTCCTGACGAACTGGATGCTCAACGCGGTGGCCGGCGACGACTTCGTGCGCACCGGCTTCCAGGCCCGCAAGCCGGCCAAGCTCAAGGACTTCGAGTACACCGACTCCTATCTCACACCGGAGCAGGTGCGGCAGCACGTCGAGCGGTCCCGGCGCGTGCAGTTGTGACCCCGGCGCCGGGACGGCGCGGCGGGGTGCGGCCGGGCCGTAGGAGCGGTCCGGCCGCGGCGTGCCATTCTTGAGGTTGTCGATCATCGGCTGGAGCGGGAGAGAGTACGGCGGCGTGAGGGCAGCGGGACGGTCGTTCGGGGCACGGCTGCGGGACCACCTGGCGGCGTCCGATCCCGGCCTGCTGCGACTGGCGACCGGGATGCGCACGGTCGGGGCGATCGCCCTGACCCTGGCCGTCCTCGGCGTGCTGCGGTCGCCGCTGACCCATCTGGTGGCCGGGGCGATCGCCTCGATGGTGGCCACCTTCGCCATCCGCGAGAAGCAGCGCGGCGCGCAGGCCGTCACCCTGGTCCTCGGTCTGGCGACGGCGCTGGCGTCCATGTCGCTGGGCGCGCTGCTCAGCTCGCACATCGTCCTCGGCGACCTGTTCTTCGTCGCCCTGATCTTCTGCGCCGTCTACGGACGCCGGTTCGGCGACCGGGGCACCGCACTCGGCC
Organism: Streptomyces sp. NPDC003697; assembly: GCF_053587115.1. NCBI lineage: Bacteria > Bacillati > Actinomycetota > Actinomycetes > Kitasatosporales > Streptomycetaceae > Streptomyces > Streptomyces sp. NPDC003697. Next base: position 3,879 of record NZ_JBSFNN010000101.1, on the reverse strand, counting down.
TGATCGGCTTCCAGACCTACTTCCTGTCCCTGTTCGTCGGCTCCACCCCCAGCGCCCTGCCCGGGCTGTACGTCGCGATCGTGATCGCCTTCGCCAGCAGCGCGTTCGTGCGGTTCGTCATCGTGAACGAGAGGCCCGAGGGCACCCTGGAACGGCTGCGCGAGGCGTTCCGGGTACGCCTGGCACAGCTGGTGTCCGCGCAGCTCACCCTGCTGGACGCCGGACCCGGCGACGTGGACAAGGCGCTGCAGGAGGTCCGGGAGAACACCCTGCGCCTGCACGACACGGCCATGATGATCCAGGCCCGCCTGGAGGAGGGGACCTCGGACGAGGCCGTGGCCCGGCTCGTCCAGCGGCGCATCGCGGACGCCGAGGTCGCCGCCGAGCGACTGGGTCTGCTGCTTCTCAACGCGCGCAGCGCCGAGCGGGCGGACACGCTCACCCTGCACCTGCCCGGCGCGCCGGTCCCCCCGGGCCGTCCGCTGCCGGTGCGGGACGAGGCGACCGACACGATCCGCCGGGACCTGGCCGCCCTGCGGATGCTGGTGCTGCGGCCCGTCGGGGAGGGCGGGGGCACGGCGATGTCGTACGTGCGCAACCGGCTCATCGGCTACCGCGACGGGGACAACCTCCCGCCCGCTCCGGCCGCAGCGCAGGACGTCTTCCGCGGTATCGGCGAGGCCGCGCGGGCCGTGCTGGGGCTCAGGACCGCCCTGGGCGGACCGCAGGACGACACCGACGACACTCCGGCCACGGTCCGCTCGCGGGAGGAACTGGACGCCGAGGACGCCGCCATCGAGGGCGCCGAGGCGAGCGAGCGTGCCGAGGAGGAGCCGGCCGGGCTGCGCAGGCCGACCACGCGGGCCGCGGTCCAGGTCGCGGTGGGTTCCGCGCTCGCGATCGTGGGCGGCGAGTTCCTCTCCGCACAACGGTGGTACTGGGCGGTGCTGACCTGCTGGATCGTCTTCATCAACACCTCCTCCACCGGCGAGATCGTGGTCAAGAGCTACCGCCGTCTGGTGGGCACGGTGCTCGGCGTCGTGGCCGGTATAGTGCTGGCCGGCCTGGTCGGCCACCACACGTGGACGGCGCTTGCGCTCGTCCTGGTGTTCGTCTTCCTGATGTTCTACACCGCGCCGCTGTCGTACACGGTGATGTCCTTCTTCGTCACCGCGGCGCTCGGACTGCTGTACACCCTGCTGCACACGTACAGCCTGTCGGTGCTGGTGCTGCGCGTGGAGGAGACGGCGCTGGGCGCGGCCTGCGGGGTGATCGCGGCGGCGCTGGTCCTGCCGGTGCACACGAAGCGCCGGACGAACGAACTGCTCGTGACGGTGCTGGAGCGGCTCGCGGACGTCACCGAGGCCGCCGTCGAACAGCTCAGCGGCGGCGCCGCGGCGAACCTGCTGGACGCGGCCCGCGAACTGGACCAGGCGCTCGCCGACCTGCGATCGGCGGCACAGCCGCTGACCCACCCGATCACGCCGCTGCGGGCCCGGCGCAACACGGCCCAGTACGTCGTGGCGCTGCTGGAAACCAGTGCCTACCACGCGCGTTCCCTGGCGGCGACCGCGGAACTGCTGCCCACGCACCCGTCCATCGCGGCGGATCCGCGGCTGCGGCAGGCCAGCCGCCGGATGAGCCAGAACCTCGGGGCGATCATCGCGCACGTCACGGACGAGCACGCCGCCGCCGAGATCGAGTCCGCTCCGAGCATCGCCTCGCTGCTGGAGCCGGGGACGACCGGAAGCCCCCGCTACGGCCAGGTCACCGACCGGGTGCTGCGGCATCTGCAGCGGCTGGACGAGGCCGTGCTCGGCCTGGCCCGTCCCCTGGGCGTGCCGGTGGCGACGCCGAAGAGGTGACCGGCCCGCTGGGATCGGCAGGCCGGGCCCGGCGGAACGCCACCTGTCAGAAGTCCGTCGGCAGGTCGCTCACCTCGGCGATGCCGCGCAGCTCCTCGGTCTCACGGTGGCGCTCGCGGATGAAGTCGGCGATCTCGGTCAGCCGGCCGGGATCGGAGGCGGTCTCCGCGTCGGTGACGACGCGGACGGGGCCGGTCTCCTCGATGTCGAGGACGACCAGCTCGTTGTCCATCCTGCCGGTGACCGCCGTCGCTATGACCAGGGCGGCCTCGTCCCGGATCTCCTGCGGCAGTCCTTGCGCGCGGGCGTCGTTCAGCGGGAAGTCGACGGTCGACAGGCCCCGCTCGTCGATCGCCCGCAGGACCGGGTCGACCAGGTCGAGCAGGAGTTCGTAGTCCTCTTCGGGCAGCCGGACGCGCAGCAGGTCGAGGTACACCTCCACGGCCCGGTCGTCGGGGGGAAGCTCGTCATCGCTCATCCGCACCGTGTTCCCCGCTCGTGGCCACTCAGACTCACGGGACGACACGGGCCGCAGGATGCCGGGCGGGCGGCGGGTCAGACCCGGCGCCAGCGCGCCAGGGCGAAGGAGAACAGGCCGAAGAGAACGAGGCCGGCTGCGACCAGCACGAGCAGCCACGGGCCGAGGGGGGTGTCGGAGAACGAGCGCAGGGTGTCGTCCAGGCCCTTGGCCCGCTCGGGCCGGTAGTCGACGGCCGCCCGGATCGCGAAGGCACCCGCCGCGGCGAACACCAGCCCGCGGGCGGCGCCCCCGCCCACTCCGGCCACGTCGACCAGCCTGCGCGTCCGCGCGGACATCTCGCCCAGCCTGAGCTTCTTGTGGTACTTGCGCCGTACGGCCTGCACCCCGATCCAGACGCCCGCCACCACGATCCCGGCGCCGACGACGCCGACGATCCACCGGCCGCCGGGCATCTCCAGGACCTTGGCCGTGACGTCACGCGACTGCTCGTCGCTGGAGCGGGGGCCGCCGGAGCCCGCCGCGAACGCCAGCACGGACCCGGCGACGAACACGTAGAACACGAACCGGCCGACGGCCAGCAGGCGCTTCTTGGCCGACCGTCCCTCGGGGCCGACGGAACCGAAGACCGCCTCGGACAGGCGCCACAGGGCCATGCCGGCCAGGCCGAGGCCGAGGGCCCACAGCAGCACCGCCCCGAACGGCTCCCCGGCGATGGCCTGCAGGGCGCCGTTGCGATCGGCCTGCCTGCTGCCGTCCCCGAACGCGATCCGCAGCGCGAGCACGCCGACCAGCAGATAGATCACTCCCCGGGCGGTCAGTCCCGCCCGGGCCGCTCCCCGCGTCACCGAGCCCTTCGCGGCCCGCCGGGCCCGTGTACGGCCGCTCCCCGCCATGACACTCATGTCCATGTCCACCTCCAGCACTCCGGATGCCCCGGCACGACACGGACATACGCCACAGCCGGGCGTCCGGGCGGCAAGCCCCGGGCGCCGTACCGGCCCGGGCGGCGCACCCGGACGGCCCGCGGCCGCGCGGCACCCCGGGCCCGCGGCAGCTCGGGGGACGGCGACGGGACGCCGGGGCGACCCGGGACGGGAGCGCTGACCGATGGACACATCCCCGGCGGGCGCTTCCCCGCCCCAAGCGGAACGGACTCGCGGCAGGGGGCGTCGGTGCGGCCGGAACCGCGCGAGGCCGGAGCCTTTGGGCCGGAGCGCCCGAAGTCGGGGCGCGCCGCAGGTGGCAAGCGCCCCCGCCGGTCCAGAACCGCGATCCCGGAACCGGCTCAGCGGCACGAGACCTCCGAACGCGGCCGGAACGGCACGAGGCCAGGGCTACTCGGGACGCGGGCGCGCGCGCCACGGCCGCGGCCGGCCCGCCCCGGCCGGACCGGCGGCCCGGCGGCGCTGGACCGGCGTCGGCCGCGGTTGCCGGCCGTGCTAGTGCCGCGGCAGGCAACGTTTGCCCGTCAAGGAGTGGCGTCCGGTGCGTGCTCTCGGCGTGCCGGCCGGACGCCCTCGTACTGGATGTACT